>JAEXTR010000158.1 GCA_023406915.1 Bacteroidota bacterium | reverse complement strand
ACTGAATCTGCAACTCGGCAGAATGAAGGATAACGGAACACTCAGATTCCAGCAGGTATCATTCGCAAAGCGTAATAACTGCGAGATCGCACTTGATATAGCGCGCGCCTCCAGAGAAATTCTCGGGGCAAATGGAATTCTGGATGAATACCCGGTTATGCGTCACGCTGCGAACCTCGAATCCGTAAAGACGTATGAAGGTACTCATGAGATGCACACACTGATTCTTGGTGAGGATATTACTGGATTACCTGCATTCGAGTGATTTTGACTCCCTGTTACACATAATGATTCACACGACTCCCGGTTACAGATTGCCTGTACCGGAAAACAGATAGAAGGCGATAACGATGCTTGAGAATAAAATACTGTACGAAGGAATTACCTTTGACGATGTTTTACTGGTGCCAGGCCATTCCGAGGTACTGCCTCGTGAAACTGATATAACCACCCGGTTAACCCGTGGAATCTCCCTGAATATTCCTTTTCTAACTGCTGCCATGGATACGGTAACGGAAGCTGCCATGGCAATTGCCATAGCACGCGAAGGGGGGATTGGTATCATTCATAAGAATCTCTCAATAGCACGTCAGGCTGAAGAGGTGGATAAGGTAAAGCGGTCTGAAAGTGGTATGATCAGAAATCCGGTTGTGCTTACATCAGATGCTACGATCTATGATGCACTCGAACTGATGAAGAAGTTCAGCATTTCCGGCATACCCATCGTCGATGCAGAGAATAAACTGGTTGGTATCCTCACAAACCGGGACCTTCGTTTTGAATTCTCTCATTCACAGAAGGTCTCTGAGTTAATGACGAAAGAGAGGCTTGTGACTGCTCCCGTGGGAACTGACCTGACCGGAGCAGAAAAAATACTCCAGTCTCATAAAATCGAAAAGCTCCCGGTCGTAGATGATCGTGGCGTGCTCCAGGGGTTGATCACTTTCAAGGATATTCAAAAGAAAAAGAAGCATCCCTTTGCCTGTAAGGATGCTCACGGCAGCCTTCGGGTGGGAGCAGCAGTCGGTATTGCACCTGATACAGCTGAAAGAGTTGCTGCATTAGTCGGAGCAGGGGCGGATGTTGTCATCATCGATACTGCACATGGTCATTCTGAAGGTGTGCTCCGGGTTGTGAGAGATATTAGAAAACAATTCCAGAACATTCAGTTAATCGCTGGAAATATAGGTACATACGAGGCTGCCTTAGACCTTAAAAAAGCAGAAGTCGATGCTGTGAAAGTGGGTATTGGTCCTGGCTCTATTTGTACAACCAGAATCATTGCAGGAGTAGGTGTACCACAGATATCAGCTATCTCCGAAGTGTATCGTGCTTTGAAAGATTCCGATATTCCGGTTATTGCTGACGGTGGTATCAAGTTTACCGGTGATGTTCCTAAGGCAATTGCTGCGGGAGCAGACTCCGTAATGATTGGTGGTTTGTTTGCAGGTACAGAGGAAAGTCCAGGTGAAAAAGTATTATATGAAGGCAGAAGCTTTAAAATGTACCGTGGCATGGGAAGTCTTGAAGCAATGAAAAAAGGGAGCAGCGATCGATATTTTCAGGATGTTGAGGATGATATCGCAAAATTGGTTCCAGAAGGAGTTGAGGGAAGGGTTCCCTTCAAAGGACCTCTGTCTGACACCATCTACCAGTTGATCGGAGGGCTTCGCGCTGCAATGGGATATTGTGGTGTGAGAACGATCAAAGAGTTGAAAGAAAACAGTAAATTTGTAAAGATGACTTCTGCCGGTTTACGGGAGAGTCATCCACACGATGTGGTGATAACCAAAGAAGCACCAAATTATCATAAATAAAAGCGAAGCCGGTTTCCATCTCCGATATGTTTAAAGTATTATTCATCGCATACTACTTCCCGCCGAAAGGTTTGAGTGGTGTGCAAAGATCTCTCAAATTTGTTAAATATCTGCCCAAATATGGCTGGATGCCAACTGTTCTGACAGTCGGTGATACAGCATATTATGCGCATGATACGTCACTCTTACATGAAATCCCACCTGAAGTACGTATTGTACGCGTACAGGGGAAAGATATCAATTCCCGCTTAGCGAAATATAAGACGGTTCCTATTCCTAATGAGAAGCTCCGGAAACTCGGCAGGTTCTTAAAAAGCGTGGTGTTTATTCCGGATGATAAAATCAGCTGGTGTACCTATGCATACAAGGCAGCTGAAAAGCTTATGACTGAGGAAGATTTCGATGTTATCTTTGTCAGTGCACCGCCGCATTCCACGATTACAATGGCAACAAAGCTAAAAGAGAGATTCCAGAAGCCGGTCATTGCCGATTATCGTGATCTCTGGCTCGGCTTCCAGTTTGCTATCTATCCGACGCCAATGCACCGCACAGCCATCAAAAACCTTGAGTATGCAGCCCTGAAAAAGGTTGATAAGCTGATAGTGACGAATCGACGGATTAAGGAAAAGGTCATGGATATGTACCGCTTCATGCGTCATGAGGATATCGATATAATCTCGCATGGGTTTGATCCGGATGATATTGCAAATGCAATGGCAGGTGCCCGTAAAGATACTACGAAGATGGTGATTACTTATTCCGGGCTGTTTTATGAGTTTATTACCCCCAAGTATTTCCTTATGGCATTTAAGGAATTAGCAGTTGAGCATCCCGAGATAGCTGGAAATATTGAATTGCATTTTCTCGGATTTCTACGGAAGGAGAACCGAAAGCTTATCCGTAAGTTGGGAATCCAGAATTTTGTTCGCGAATTCGGCTACCTTGATCATCTTCAGTCATTAAAAAAGGTTGCCGCAAGTGATCTATTGTGGCTGATGGTTGGAAACGGGAGAAATGCTGATACCATCTCCAGCAGTAAGCTCTTCGAGTATTTTGGAACTAAAAAACCGGTTTTGGGGATGCTTCCTGAAGGCGCTCTGAAAGTAAGTCTTGAGGAATATGGCTCTGCCTACATAACTGCTCCTGACAATGTGGGTGAAATCAAGCGCGCTCTCATCAGAGCGTACCAGGATTATCGACTTGGAAAAGTACCCAAGCCGGAGGAGGAAGTTGTAGAAAAGTATCGCCGTGACTTCCTGACAGAACAGCTGGCAAAGCATTTTCAATTTTTAATTAAGGATCGGATATGAATGTTTTGCTGATTGGCAGCGGTGCCCGTGAACACGCACTTGCATCTGCAATCAGGCGCTCTCCATCTTTAAGTGCGCTTTTTATCACACCAGGGAATCCTGGAACTGCTACCATCGGCACAAATCTGTCTCTTGATTGGAGCAACCATGAAGCCTGTTTACGCTTTCTGTCTGATAACCACATTGAGTTGGTGATAATCGGGCCCGAACAACCATTGGTAGAAGGTGTATCAGATTTCTTACGTGATCATGGATACCCGGTCTTTGGTCCCTCAAGGGCTGCTGCTGCTATTGAGTCCTCAAAAGTCTTCGCAAAGCAGATCATGGCAAAGATGAATGTTCCTACTGCAGCGTATAAAAATTTTGTGAAAGACGACCTGAACAATGCACTTGATTATGTCAGGCACGCTGATTATCCTTTAGTAATCAAAGCTGATGGTCTTGCGGCTGGCAAGGGAGTCGCTATTTGTCATACGGTTGAGGATGCAGAGTCTGTACTGCAACAAATGCTCATTGAGCAACAATTTGGCTTAGCTGGTGCTGAGGTTTTAATCGAGGAGTTTTTGGACGGGGAAGAGGCTTCAGTTTTTGCAGTAACCGATGGTGAAAAGTTTGTATGTCTTCCCGCTGCTCAGGATCACAAGCGGATTGGCGAAGGAGATACCGGAAAAAATACGGGTGGAATGGGTGCATACGCACCCGCACCCCTCATGACGCAGGAACTGATGGATCAGGTAGCCATCGGGATAATTGAGCCAGTGCTGAGGGGCATGAGGGAGGAATCAGTGCCCTTTAATGGATGTCTCTATTGCGGATTAATGATTACTTCCAAAGGTCCGAAGGTCGTAGAATTCAATTGCCGTTTTGGAGATCCCGAGACTCAGGTTGTACTTCCACTGCTGGAAGGAGATATCCTTGAACTCTTCTATTCAGCGGCAGCAGGTGATTTGCACGAAACCGCAGTTGCGTATAATGGCAAGTGTGCTGTTACGGTAGTGATGGCATCATCCGGGTACCCTGATGCGTTTATGAAAGGGCTTCCGCTACAGATCCAGTATCCTCCTGCATCAGCCGGGAAAGAAATTCAGTTGCTTCATGCTGGTACAGCATATCGGGAGGGCACTTTGGTCACCGCAGGTGGAAGAGTGGTTTCTGTAACTGCGATCAGAGATGATGGTAACTTAAAAAATTGTATTTCTGACGTGTATGATGCTGTTAAGGCTGTTTCATTTCCGCAAAGCTATTTTCGTAAAGATATTGGTGCCAAGGCACTAAGAAATCTGGTCTCCGGTAACCAAAGTTAATTTTTCCCCCTGTTTCTGTGAGAAGTCAGCAGTATTACTGCTTCTTATTCTGTTCACCAAAGAGAGAGTCTGATGGATTTATGTTCTTTTCTTCATAAAGCAAATACGATCGCAGTGGTAGGTATTTCCTCTAATCCTTCCAGAGATAGCGGCAGCATCGCCAGAATGTTAAGGGATTCAGGTTATACGCTGCTTGGCGTACACCCAACAGAAAAGGACGTGTTCGGCATTCCGGTAGTTTCTTCGGTATCGGATTTGAAGTCACCGATTGATATCCTCGACATGTTTGTTAAAGGAGAATTGATTACTCCAATGATTCCTGAGATTCTTTCCTTGAAGCCCTCTTGTGTCTGGTTTCAGTACGGTGTTGAGAATACAGAAGCTGAAACTGCTTTTTCTCAGAATGGCATAATGGTTATAAAGGGTAAATGTCTTGGTGTGGAAGTCAGGAGATGCGGTGTTCAGAAATAATCGTTTACTGCTACTGTTTCTTCTTACCGTTATTCTACCTGGTTTTGCTGCACAAAAAGATTCATCCTACATCCAGTTTCCAGTAACAATCGACGAGATCGTGCTCAGCGGAAATAACATCACAAGGCCTGAAGTGGTTATGAGGGAGCTGACCGTGAAGGTGGGTGATGCTATTGATTCTGTCTCACTTATCTACAATAAGGAGAGGATCTTTAGTCTTGGTATCTTTAACAAGGTTGTGCTGAAGGTTGTAAAGCAGGCTGAGAGACACATACTGAATATCGCTGTTGAAGAGACATGGTACATCTGGCCGTTACCATACATCTCAAGAAATGAAAAAGACTGGAACAAATTAACTTTTGGACTTGATCTGACGGTCTATAACTTCCGCGGCAGAAATGAAAAGATCAAAGCAGTTGGCGGATTGGGGTATGATCCTTTTATCTCACTCTCCTATACTATTCCATATTTGTTTGAGGATGCCGGGGTGTCCGCACATTCCAGTATTGAGTATAAATCGAGGAAAAACCGGAGTGCTATTGCTGATACACTCTTTGGTAAGGGGTTTAATCAAAAGGTTATCACCTATATGCTGAATGTAGAAAAAAGACTTGAGCTTTTTCATCGCTTTCAGCTCTATGGTGGGTACTCATATGTTGAGACCCCTGATAAGTATGTTAGCGGGATCAGCGTATCCGGCAGCAGGATAGACCGTTATCCTTTTTTCGGGCTCTCCTATATTTATGATACCCGTGACCTGACCCAATACGCTTCCTCAGGAACATTTGTTCTTGCCCGTGCCCAGGCTAATGGGATTGGTGTTAATAATATCAATTACAGAACCTACTTCCTCGATGTCCGGCAGTATGCTTACCTCACTGGTAAACTTAGAGGAAAGATTCGCTTTGCCACCCGTCATAGTTATGGGGATAATGTTCCACTGTATGATCGTGCCTTTCTTGGTCTCGATGACAGAATAAGGGGAAATTTCCATGTAAAGAAAGAAGCAGATGCAATTGCGATTGGTTCCGCAGAGTTATTTTATCCTATAATTGAAGAGTGGAATCTCAAGTTCAACCTTCCTATGATCCCGGAGAGACTGACGCGCTACCGGGTGGCGCTTTATACGCATATCTTTGTTGATTCCGGAATCACAAGAAATATCGGTGAACCCTATATGCTTAAGAACATGATGACCGGATATGGGTTTGGTTTTACTTTTATGGTCTTGCCCTTCAATGCGGGCAGGGTAGAGTTGGGTTTCAATGAAAAAGGTGAATCGGAACTGATTATCGATGTCGGCGTTTCTTTCTGATATTGAATTGTATTTCGCACCTGCGGGAGCGAATGCGGACAACCTGCTTATCCTTCATGATGAGGAAGCCAAACACTGTGCCCGCGTAATGCGTCATAAACCCGGTGATATGGTATACTGCACTGATGGGAAAGGGAATCTCTATACCACTGAAGTGGCAGAGATAAGTTCACAAAGTGTTACCCTCAATATGCAGAGCAGGGTACAGTATCCAAACCGATTAGGTCAGATGACAGTGGTACTCCCCGTTCTCAGGAGTCCTGACAGGATGGAGTTCGCACTTGAAAAGTGCACTGAGTTAGGGGTAACACGTTTTATGGTGTATGCAGCTGACCGAAGCGTTGCAAAAGGAATGAAGACTGAGAGATGGGAGAAAATTGTGCTTGCAGCGATGAAGCAATCCTTACAAATGTATCTTCCGGTGATATCAACGCCAGGCAAATTAAAGGATGTTCTAAAAGTATCATCGAATGAAGGGGCAGAGGTTGTCTATTTCCACCAGCGGACGGAAATACAGCTTAAAGACCACTCGTTCGTTTCTCCGCATTATCTGGTTTTTGGTCCGGAAGGAGGCTTTTCTGAGAATGAATTGTACTTGCTTAGCGGATATAATGGACTGCAGTTAACCAGTAACAGACTCAGGGCAGAAACTGCAATCACCTCAGCCCTCGCTGCTATTGTTTTAAAGTAAGTTGTCACAAAAAAAACAGGCAGCCGCTTAGGAACGCTAAAGCAAACTGCCTGCTCAAAGACACATCGACTGCGGAGGTGCTATCCGCCGTGAGTGCTTACATACTTCTTACCGGTTATGAATTAAACATCCAATGTTAAAAAGCAGGGGATGGTTATTATGATTCAACAACCGACATCATCACTGCTTTATTCATATTTCTATTTGTTATGTGAGTCAATCAATCAGGTGATCCCGAGGAAGAGAAGTGAGTTTAAAGGTCAAATGGTAAACTATGAGCCAGAATTTTTTGACACACTCAGATAATCGGATTATGGAGTCGTTTAATTTAATACCTAAAAGTGGGTATTTATATGAAGAAACGGGGTGGCTAATTCATGTTTTCTAAATAGTATCGCACGAGTTCCGCGGTACCTTTTAACCCTAGTTTTTTGAGGATGTTTTTTCTATGACGCTGGGCAGTGTGCGGACTTATAAAGAGGGAATCACCAATCTCCTTTGCGGTTTTACCGGTTGCAATCAAGCTAAGTATCTCTTCCTCTCTTTGTGTGAGTATGGGGAGAACTGACTGAGTAGCTGGCTGGGCTGGAGTAAGGGTGAAGTTATCGTTTTTGCTAACGTCAGCAGTTGAGATGAATTTATACAGTACCTCTTTTTGTTCCTGGACAGAGAGTTCTTTCAGTAAGAACTGAAAGTGATTTGAACAAGGCAGCGTCAGGTAGTGTTCCCGGTCAGCCAGACTGGAGATTATCAGAATCCGGGTATTCGGTAACAAATGAGTAAGGGAAAGCAGCAATGAATCATCGCTCTGAAGAAAATGAGTGGGTTCTATGATAATGAAGTCAGGTTGATCAGACGCGAGGTATTCTCTTATCTCAAGGATAGTTCTTGCCTCTGAAATGCAAATATCAGATGCACACTCAGAGATAAGTGTCCTGAAAGCAAATCTGCAGATATCAAATGGTTCTGCGATCAGAATTTTCATGCCAACAAAGCCTTCTTTCGGTGGGAGGGAGCCTGTGCAGGGGAGTCATGCACAGGCTTAATCTTTTTGCTATTCGAGCTCTAAAAGGAGCTGATTTTTTATGACAGTCTGTCCTTCAGAAACGTTCACGGATTTTATTTTACCATCCAGAGGGCAGGAGAGATTGTTTTTCATTTTCATTGCTTCGAGTACGAGCAAGTGATCACCACGATGCACTTGTTGACCAACCTTAACGAAAATCTGAACAATGCTGCCAGGAATGAAAGCGTGTATCTTTTTCAAGTCCTTTGGTTGATAGGGTTTCCTGTTCTGAAAGCGTTTTGATATCTTCGTCTGATACTGAGTATCATCGAGGACAAAATTGTCATAATGTACTTCTTGTTCACTCATAATGTTGCCCGTTAAAATGGTGGAATGCCGTGTTTTTTCTTTGGTCTGATTTCTTCTTTATTCATCGAGATTTTCAATGAATGAATCAGACTCTCACGTGTCTCCAAAGGAGAAACTACAGCATCGATATACCCATTTGCTGCTGCAACATAAGGATTCGCAAATTTTTCGGTGTATTCCTGAACCTTCAGTTTTCTCATCTCGTCTGGATTCTCGGCGGTAGCGATTTCATTTTTGAAAATGATATTTGCTGCGCCTTCAGGACCCATGACCGCAATCTCAGCAGTTGGCCATGCGAATACAAAGTCAGCACCAAGATGGCGTGAACACATCGCAATATAGCCACCACCGTATGCTTTGCGGAGAATAACCGTAATCTTTGGAACAGTAGCTTCGCTGTAGGCGTACAGTACTTTTGCACCATGGCGAATGACACCAGCGTGTTCCTGATCGATTCCAGGTAAATAGCCAGGCAGATCAACGAGGGTAATCAGCGGGATGTTAAAAGCATCACAATAGCGGATAAACCGGGCAACCTTGTCAGAAGAATCCACATCAAGAACACCAGCCATAACAAGCGGCTGATTTCCAACAATACCCACGGTATCACCATTGAGTCTGGCAAATCCTATAACGGCATTTGCTGCCCAATCCTTCTGGATCTCAAAGAAATCACTGTCGTCAGCAAATGCCTTGATAACATGCCGGATATCATAGGGCTTTCGCGGATCAGCGGGCACAATCTGGTCAATAACATATTTAGGCTTTGGCATTTTGGGGGATGTAGCCTTTGCGCGTTGTCTGTTGTTCCAGGGGATAAATGAAACGAGCTGCTTTATCTGCGCAAAGCATGCTTCTTCATTTTCGGCGAAGAAATGAGCATTGCCTGTAAGTTCAGTGTGCACCCTGGCTCCACCAAGATCTTCCTTGCTGATCTCTTCTCCCAACACGGTTTTAATTACCTCTGGACCGGTAATGAACATGTTGGATATTTTGTCAACCACAAAAACAAAATCTGTAAGGGCAGGGGAGTAGACAGCTCCGCCTGCGCAGGGACCAAGAATAACGGAAATCTGCGGTATAACACCGGAGGAAAGGGTGTTTCTGTAAAAAATTTCTCCGTAACCGGCAAGGGAATTTACACCTTCCTGTATACGGGCACCACCAGAGTCATTAATCCCAATCAATGGCACACCAAGTTTCATGGCATGATCCATGATTTTAGTGATCTTTCTTGCGTGCATTAGTCCAAGTGAGCCACCAGCCACCGTAAAATCCTGGGCGTAGATACATACGGGGTAACCATTAATGGTCCCAGTTCCGGTGATAACGCCATCAGCAGGGAGCTGCTTTTTGTCCATTCCGAAATCTTCGCATTTATGCTGCACGAAGAGATCGTATTCATGGAAACTTCCCTGATCCAGAATCATATTAATTCTTTCTCGGGCGGTCAACTTCCCTTTTGAATGTTGTGCAGTAACGGCTTTTTCACCACCGTGCTTTGTAAGTTTTTCTTTACGGAAGAAAAAATCCTTTATTCTTTCAAATAAACCCATAGATGCCTGTTTTAAAAAATGGTTAAATTTTGACTCACGAAGATACGAAATAAACGCAAAAGGTATGCTACCAGGAATTTCCCTTTCTAAGCCTGACGCAGGCTATTCTCTGAGCAATTCGGGTACTCAATTATAGCAGTTATAGCCTGCTACATTCAGCACTTTACGATCAGCAGGGTAATATCATCCCTCTGTTTTTTCTTTCTGGAAAACTTTTTGATCTCAAGAACCAGTTTTTCTATGAACTCATTCGGTGAAAGTGCATGATTTTGCAAGATAAACTGCTTAAATCGTTCTGTACCATATTCTTCATTTTTGCTATTGATGGCTTCGGTAATTCCATCAGTATAGAAAATAAACAGATCATTTTCCTGGTAGTGTACACCCAGTTCTTCTATGTGGGTATCAAACAGTTCCCCTTTATCCATGCCGATTGCAATACCTTTGGGGTTAATCTCGCTAATAGAATGATTCTCGGCTCTAAAATGGAACACCGGGAGATGTCCCGCGCATGATATTGTGGCAGTTTTTTGAGATGGATCAAAAATGCCCAGAGCTATTGTGAGGAAGGTCTTTCTCTCAACATACCGGTAGAAGAGTGCATTAACACTCTTTAAAATGGTTGCCGGTGATTCAGAGTGCTGGGCAGACGCAGTAATAAATCCTTTTGATAAGGTCATATAGAATGCGCCCTTAATTCCTTTTCCTGCAACATCGCCGATCATCACACCTGTTCTTTTATTCGAAAAGGGGAGAAAATCATAGTAATCACCACCAACTTCTTCTGCGGGCAGGCAGTATGAACCGAACTGAAGTCCATCGTGTGAGGGAATGCTTTTAGGCAGAAGAGAAAACTGAACTGAATGTGCAATTTCAATTTCCCCCTTAAGCCGCTGTCGTTCAGTGATGTGTTTTGCGTAGGTAGGTGCAATACCCTCATCATCAATTTCAGGGTCTTTGGTAAACTGGACTCTGAGTCCATACACAAATGCAGCAAGAAATACGACGGTAAATCCTGCTGCGGTATAGAACATTACTTCACTTCCGATAAAAAAGAATGATGCAACAGCTTCCCAAAAAACGAAAGTGAAGAAACTAATTCCCGCTGTGAGAACATCATACTTGAAGAGAAGCCACAGTATACCACAAGAAACCAAAAACTGAACAATTAGTAAGGCTGGAATCGGCGTGACCTGAACCAGAGGGGCAAGCATCCATGCAATAGCACTGATCAGTATAGCGAGGGATTTTTTCTTAACCCCCTGGTAGAATATCAGAGGTAAGAAAATCAGGAAAATGGGGATTACATAAAATGTTGATGTTACCGAGTAGGCAAATGCGTTTGCCGGGTATAATTCTGCAAAAAACAGAATCTTGACCAGGTTCTGAGGGGGTACAAGCGCAAGGATTCCCGTTGTAGCTAACGATGCTGTGATCAGTAAATAAGATACTAACACTGCCGCACCGAATGAGATACCGCGAACAATACTTCTCCCGGTTGCAGAGTGCTCAAAATAGCCATTACGGATAAGATCAATCTGAAAGAATTTCTTCCTGTAAATCTCCCGTCCGGTAGACTCACTTATACTCCAGACTGCCAGCAGAATTAATCCCATAAAAAGGAAGAGGAAAAGAAAACCGAAGACCATACCCCAAAACTCCGGACCCCGAATGGCATCAATCAAAAAAACATAAGCGAATGCAATAGCCCCGAGCAATCCCCATATCAT
>JAEXTR010000092.1 GCA_023406915.1 Bacteroidota bacterium | reverse complement strand
CGGACACGAAGGAACAGGCAGACCACTCACTGAAGAAAGATTTTCTTACGGCGCTGTTGCTCACTATACCGGTTTCCATCATCAATATGGGGATGATGTGGAATGAATTTGTACTGTTTACGGGATTGACTATTGACCAACTGAACAAGGTACTTCTGATTCTTTCCACGCCGATCATGTTTTTACCTGCGAGGCGGTTCTTCACGGTTTTTCTGAAGAACCTGAGATCATTTTCCTTTGAGATGAATTCCCTGGTAGCAATAGGCACGGGTGCGGCATTTGGGTACAGCGCGCTGGTCACGCTTTTCCCGGAGGTATCAGGTCAGCACCATGGAGTGCATACCTATTATGATACGGCAGCGATGATTGTGACATTGATCCTGATGGGTAAAGTGCTGGAGGCAAGAGCGAAGAAAAAAACCGTTGATTCCATAAAAGAGTTGATGGCACTAAAGCCAAAAACCGCATTTGTGCGGAAAGGTGAAGCCTATGTTGAGGTTGCACTTGATACGATCATCCCTGGTGATATGGTACTGGTGAAGCCGGGGGGCATTGTACCGGCAGACGGCACGATTATCAGCGGATCAACCCTGATTGATGAATCCGTGATGACAGGTGAGTCACTGCCGGCGGAAAAGAATCCGGGTGACAGGGTGATCGGTGGTTGCATCAATAAAGATGGCAGTATAGAGGTTAAAGTAACGGCGACAGGTGCCAACACCCTGCTGGGCGGGATTATCCGTTCTGTGCAGGAAGCACAGGGCACCAAGGCACCGATTCAGAAGCTGGCTGATAAGATTTCCGGGATTTTTGTTCCTGTGGTAATGGGTATTGCCGCAGTTACTTTCGTGGTTTGGATGATTGCTGACGGATCAATTCAAAATGCCATGATTCACGCCGTTGCGGTGCTGATTATTGCCTGTCCCTGTGCGCTGGGGCTTGCAACACCAACGGCACTGATTGCAGGGCTAGGGAATGCGGCACGAAAAGGGATTCTGATCAAAAATGGTGAAGTGCTGGAACGGGCTGAAAAAGTGACGCATGTAGTGCTGGATAAAACCGGGACGGTCACGGAAGGAAAGATTGCCGTGACTGAAACCAGTATTCAGGACACGGAGGCACTCGGGATAATCTATGCAGTGTGCAGCAGATCATCACACCCTTACTCACAGGCGCTGGCGGTATTCTGCAATCCGTACAGCCAGATTGTAACCGAGAAGGTTCAGGTTGAGAATGTTTCCGGCAAAGGGATGAAGGGCGTGGTCAATGGCGTAAGCGTGCTGATCGGGAGTGTCCGTTTCCTTACTGAGGAGCAGGCAGCGTTACCCAATGATATGCCATCTGAAAGTATTGTGCTGGCAGCGTTGGATGGTGTGTTCAGCGGTTATTTTATTCTGCGTGATTATCCGAAACAGAGTGCGGCAAAGACGGTTGCGGGGTTGAAGGAACTTGGGTACACGACGATACTGCTCTCCGGCGACAGAAATGCAGCGGTGGAAAGAACCAGGACTGAACTACAGTTTGATCAGGCTTTTGGTGAAGTGCTGCCCGAGGAGAAAGGGTATGTTGTTTCGAAGCTGCAGAAAGAAGGTGCGGTGGTTGCGATGGCTGGCGATGGCATTAATGATGCACCTGCGCTTGCGAAGGCAGATGTGGGGATATCATTTACATCGGGCACTGATGTAGCAGCCGAAACCGCAGGCATCACCCTGATCAGGGATGATCTGAGTGAAATCATCAGGGCGTTAAAGTTATCGAAGCGGGTGATGAAGATCATCCGTCAGAATCTGTTTTGGGCATTCGTGTATAATAGCATAGGGATACCGCTTGCCGCATTCGGGATTATGAATCCGATGTTTGCAGCATTGGCGATGTCACTCAGTTCTGTATCGGTGGTGACAAATTCCCTCAGACTCAGGAAAGATTAGGGGGAGATCAGGCACCCTATTCCTTTTCGAGGTAATCCATATATTCGTTTGCCTTATCAAAGACTGCGTCATAGGTTTCCATTTTTGTAAGGTCAACACCTGCCTTTTGCAACAGCGTTACAGAATCATGTTTTGAACCGGAGTGGAGAAACTCCAGGTACCGCTCTGTTGCGCCGGGCTGTTTTGATACGATACCTTTTGCGAGGTGCTGAGCCGCAGCAAAGCCGGTGGCATACTGATACACATAAAAGTTATAGTAGAAATGGGGTATCCGTGCCCATCCGTATCCCTCCTCTTTGGTGAGCTCCATCGCCTCCCCCCAATATCGATGATAAGTCTGCGTGAACAGCTGACAATAATCCTCGGCTGATTTCGGTTCCTGGTTTTCTGCTGCGGTGTGGATTTGGGATTCGAAATCGGCAAACATCACCTGCCTGAAGAATGTGGAGGACATACTGTTCAGGTACTTCTCCATATAAAGCATTTTTTGCTGTTTATTCTTTGCGCGTTTCAGCAGGTAATGGAGCAGGAGTGCCTCATTGGTGGTTGATGCCACCTCTGCCACAAAGATGGTGTAGTCCGCATCAAGGTAGGGTTGGGTAGTTCCTGAGAAATAGGAATGGATATTGTGTCCGATTTCATGCGCAAGGGTGAACACATCATCGAGGGTGTTTTTCCAGTTGAGCAGGATAAAGGGTTCATAACCAAATGCAGAGCCGGAGGAGTACGCCCCGCTTCGCTTCCCGGGGGTTTCATACACATCGATTCTGCGATTTTTTACTGCAAGGTCAAAGGCACGCAGGTATTCGTCACCAAGGGGTTTCACCGATTCACGCACCAGTTTCAGGGCGTTCTCATAAGTGTATTCCTTTCCTGCGGTGGCATCATCACTGTACAGCGGCACATAAATATCGTATGGCGCCAATTTTTTCAATCCCAGCTTTTTCCGTTTCATATCAGCCCACCGATGGAGCACGCCGGCACCTTCAGTAGAAGCCCGGAGTAAAAGGT
>JAEXTR010000040.1 GCA_023406915.1 Bacteroidota bacterium | reverse complement strand
TTGTACAACCGAATCGGCGCAAGAATCATCGAAGTATCAAATGCGTATGAGGAAGATATCATTGAGCAGCCCCGTGATATAGTGGATTTTGTATTCACTCAGACGCTCTTCACCGGGTTTGATATGAAGTTATCATTCAGGGATATTCTTGGTCAGAATCAGGTATTCAATCAGGGCGATAGACTTGCCCGCCTGAATACCAGAGCATCTTCGGTTAGTATCGGAGTTTCTTACAGTCTCAGATAATAATCATATTAAAGGAAACACAATGAAAAAATTCTTTCTGTTCATATTGGTATTCGTGACGATTCTGGCAACCGACAGTTTTGCACAGTTAGTACCGGCTGACAGCGTAATCACCGGCGATATTACCAGCACGCGATCATTAAACTCCTCAAAGCGTTATCTGCTCAGCGGCTTTGTGAAAGTGAAATCAGGTGCAACACTGATTATTCCTGCTGGTACCATCATTATGGGTGAGAAAAACTCAAAAGGTACACTAATCATCGAACGTGGTGGTTACCTCCGCGCCGAGGGTACTGCCCAGAGACCAATCGTTTTCACGAGTCAATCACTTCCTGGTCAGCGTGGACCTGGTGACTGGGGGGGTATTATCATCGCTGGTCGTGCATCCCTGAATGTTCCTGGCGGAGAAGCTACTCTTGAGGGCGGAACGAGCACAACCTATGGTGGTGGAAGCAGCCCCAATGACAATGATAGCAGTGGTGTGCTTCGCTATGTAAGAATTGAGTTCCCTGGAATCGCTTTTCAGCCGGATAAAGAAATCAATGGACTTACATTAGGCGGAGTTGGCAGGAAAACAGTCATTGAATATGTTCAGGTTGCACACTCTGGTGATGATTCATTTGAATGGTTTGGTGGCACAGTGAACGGAAAGTATTTAATCGCAATTGGCGGTGTTGATGATGATTTTGATGTTGATTTTGGATTTAATGGCAACATTCAATTTGCAATCAGCATGCGTGATCCTAATGTTGCTGATATTTCAGGATCGAACGGTATTGAATCAGATAATGACGGTACAGGTACCTATAACAGCCCCAGAACCCGCCCAATTTTTTCTAATCTCTCTTTAATTGGTCCTATGGCTGACACTTCAGCTACCAGAAATCCTAATTACAGAAGAGGAACCCATATCAGAAGATCCTCACAGACTTCACTTTACAACTCACTGGTAATGGGTTGGCCGACCGCGGCATTATTCGATGGTTCGGGTGTTGCTGGTGGTGCAAATGGTGATACGTTGCAGGTGCGCAATACGATTTATGCAGGTCTGCGTTTCAACAATGGTATCACTACCAACGCTTCTGGCTTTAATGTGCAAAACTGGTTCAACACAGCAGCATACGGTAACAGAAGCTATGTGCAGCCCTCAGAAGTAGGAATGGTAGATGCTTTTAATCTGACCAATCCCAATCCAATTCCTGGTGCAGGGTCAGTTGCTGCAACAGGTGCTGATTTCACTAATCCAAGGTAAGTTGGATCATTTTTTACTCCTACTACATACGTTGGGGCTTTTGGTCCCTCAACCACCCCTAGGTGGGATGCAGGCGGGGCAAACTATAATGCCCAAAACACTGATTACACTGTAGTAAGTGTTGAGGATGAAATCAGGCTGAACAGCTACACAATGGATCAGAACTATCCAAACCCATTTAATCCGGCAACAACGATCAGCTTCAGCATTCCTGTCCGCTCAGATGTATCAGTAAAGGTATATGATATTACCGGTAAACTGGTGAGCGAGCTTGCAACAGGTATCTTCGAAGCAGGCTCACATCAGGTTCAGTTCAACGCATCAGAACTGGCATCAGGTGTCTATATGTATCAGATGATAGCTGGTAAGAACGTTGTCACTAAAAAGATGACACTGATTAAATAATTTTGTTGGTGAACTCTTGCAGGATCTTTTTTACTCCTAAGATCCTCTCCTTCGACAAAGGGACCCAAGGCAGGGTCCCTTTTTTTTATGATAAGATGTACTGTGGGGGTTAGAATCGCAGGCGAAGTGTCAGAATCTTTTTTGCACCGATTTCAAGAGTCACATGGTTATCCTGTGCAAGAATCGGGACAGAATCAATTTCTTCAAGGGTGCACTGATGAACTGAAACGGGTGTCCGGAAAAAGGTTAGTTCAATGGTTTCTGATAACTCGGAAGGATTGTAGAGCCTGAGAATCTTGCTTCCGTCATGAGATTCTGCATCCTTTAATGCGCTGAACTGAACCATGCTGGCATTGATACTTACAAAAGACTGTTCAACCGGCAGTGTGCCATGAGTTCCGCCAGTCTGAACAATACTGACAGGGAGGTTTGCTCGTAAAGCTTCTTCATATAACCCGCTACCGTCAATACCTGAACTAAATGGGTAGAGTACAAACTGATATTTGTGTTCGCCAAAGGATTGGCTGCCTTCATTGTTCCCATAATCCTGCTTTGATGATGGTTGAATGACATACCGGAAAGCCCTCAGCAAAGTAAAAGCAATTGTTCTTTCATGATTGTCAAGCACTTCATACTCTTTTATACCATTGGTAATGATACCCAATCCATCAGAACCATCACTCAGTGCCATGAAATGATGCAGCGGATAATCATGCATCGGCTGTTCAACCCATCCTTCACCAACCAGATTCCCTTCGTCATCAGTTCTTTTAATTGGTCTGCGTACTATATCGAACTGACCTTCAGCATAATGGTGATCGGCAGCTACGGTACCCGGGAATAGAATTCTCAGGCGATGGTCGAGAGCTTTGTTATTAACTGAAAGCTGAAGTTTGAGGCTTCTCGCATTTTTTTCAAGGATGACTTTCACGGTAACCGGGACTTTCACCATTTTTGGCTCCTTCTTACTTCCCGATTTCAGTTTGCCCCTTTCTTTGAGGTTTTTTGGCAAGTGTAGTTTGTATTCAATCTGGCAGACACCACGATGTGGAGTATTCTCAGTAATTTTGATCTTTGGTTTCTCTCTCTCTGATGTAATTTCAGGGGAGGCGGGAGTGTGAACCCAGGCATGACCAGCTTCACCTTCATCAAGAAGCAAGCCTAAGCCCTTAAATTTTCTAACCCCGGATTTATCATGGAGATCAAATGTACCGTTTTTCCTGATTACCACTTTCAGGTGAGTATTTTCAAGTGTGTGAATCCCATCCTTCTTCTCAACAACACCTTTTCCCTTCATCTTTGCCTGAAGTCTGGGTATCACTTTTAAGGTGGTATAACCTAATGATGGGATGGCGGGAGTTTCAAAGAGAACCTTGTATCGTTTCATATCAAAGTACATTGGGCGATCAGTCATCTGTTCCAGCACCGGTTGCTCATCGTACGCCTCTAGGATAGAGACAGGAATCACCTCACCATTCGCATCCATAAGGGCAAGCGAGTCGCTTTCCAATGATTTTGGAACATCAATAATTGCCTCAGCAATTTCGTGGCGTTGATGGGTTATCGGATTAAATATAGTTAAGAAAATGTCTTTTTCTGGTTCAGGATTGTTAAAGGCATCAGTCGCGTAGTGATTAAGATTGGCTGCAATAAATTTTGTCGCCCGCTCAAAAACGCCCTTTGCAATTTCTTCGACTTGTTTGTATCTCCAGTGCATATCCTGATGTATTGCATCAAGTGAGCAGCCACCGATAGAGTCGTGTGCAGAGTTCTGCACAAGATAATTCCATGCTATATTCAGATACTGGGTGTTAGTATCCATTCCGAGTATCCCTGCCAGGGTGTAAAATGGCTCGGCATAAAACTGGAGACGGTTTTCAGCTCTGAAATTAGCCAGTTTAATATCTGTTCTGGCAGAAGTAACGTATCCATACATATTGCCGCTCCTCAAATCATACTGAGCAGATCTGCGTTCTCCCCTGACAACAGGGAGTTCATCACGGTTTGCTGCCTTTGAAAGCCCGGCTGCATACTCTTCAAGTGTCGAATGAACAACACGGATACCCGGAAACTCATTCTGGATATCCTTGATGATTCGTACCGTTTTTGCATTCGGACCACTTGAATCATGGCCTTCCATCCAGATAACATGCTCAGTGGTAAAGTCATCTGCCTGTTTTTCAATTATTGCCTCCACTGAGGGTCGGATATTATCCCTATAATAAGAGTCAACGGGGTTCAGGATGAAATAATCTTCCTGGTATTGATAGGGGTCGGCGAAGTGGAATGGGGTGCCACCTTTTTCCCATGTATATGCTACATCTTCAAATCCTTCATTATGGATTACAGGGCGGTAAATGTAAAAATAAAAATTGTACCGGGGCATAGTGGAGAACCTTGAGGAGAGTGCTTTTGTGCCGTCAGCACCTTCCCAGATAAACTCAGCATTATGAGATTCCAGACTATTAATGCCGCGATAGAACATGATCAATTCAACACCAAACTGCTGATACAACTGCGGGAGCTGTGATATTTGTCCCCATGAAAAAGGGGAGTATCCGATTTTTGAAACACCACCAAGTGTGTTGCAAATTTTATGACCTAACAGGAGGTTCCGGATCAGGTTTTCTCCACCGACGAGAAACTCATCCGGCAGAATAAACCAGGGTCCGATGAAGAGGCGTTTTTGCTCAACATAAGCTGTAATTTTTTCACGATTTTGAGGACGAACTTCGAGGTAGTCTGTAAGAACAACTGATTGACTGTCGAGGTGGAATGCCCGATACTCAGGGTCTGCATCGAGTATTTGCAGGACAGCGTCAATCATATCAACCAGCATCATCCTGTTTCTCTGGAAAGGGAATCGCCATTCGCGGTCCCAATGGGTATTTGAAATTACATGGAAGAGCTTATCATTTCTCATATTCATTACCTTCAATCATTTTATAAAAAGCTTATGGTCTATGATTGCTTCGGGAATACCACCGTGTAGTATTTTAGCAGCTGCATCAAAATTATGACCAGAAGTCTGTGCAAACGGTACGGCGAACGACGCACCCACACCGGCACAACGTATGGCAACAGTTCCGCTTTCACTATCTTCAAAACCGATTACGTTTGACGTGTGCGATCCATCTATTCCCAGGGTCCTGAGAGCTATTGAGTATAAATCACGGTGCGGTTTTAACCGGATTTCATTCGAGTCAGAGGCGGTGACAATTGTTGTATAAATTTGACCAGGGTGAGAAAACTGCTTTAAGATAGTACGTTTTCTGGATTCGGATATTTCCCAGGTCTTTATTTCGCTTCGTATTGCGCTGAACACAGCGTCAAGAACTATGTCTGCCTCGTACCGGATCGATGAGGTGACTACAGCAAGTTTGACCGGTTTTTTTGTGAAGGCAATAGATAAGGATCTCAGTTTTGAAGCGGTTTTCCTTATCAGTGCTGTTGACGGCACAGTATGATGTTTTAATGCATATTGAATTGCTACTGATTCTGCCAGCATGACTGCCTCATCACCCAGGAGACCTGCGAGCAACGGAAGCAGAACAGCAATACCTGGCATTGGTTCGATGATGTTTTGGGCATCATGCAAACCGATTATCTTTCGGATTTCTTTATCCTTACCCTCCAGCAGCATCTGAAGGATTGAGTGGTAACGTACATAATAAATGTCGATTGCCGCCAGGAGCAGGTTTCTGTGGGAGTTGAGATTGACTGAGGCTTCAAATTTTTTCTGCAGGGCAGCTACTTTTTTTCTGAAAGCATCAGGTACAAGTCCGGGGAGAATCTTTTCATTGGCAAGTGATGAGATACCACAGGCTGACAATGTTGCCAGTACTTCTGTTCGCCTTCCCGGGTCCTTCCCATAGGTCAGTGTCCA
>JAEXTR010000397.1 GCA_023406915.1 Bacteroidota bacterium | reverse complement strand
GGATTGCTCCCTCCTTGCTGGAAAATTTCTTTACCAGGTGCAAATAGTTCAGGTTCACATACACCACTCCGCCTTTGGCAAAGATCAGCTTCATCGTTTCCTGCTCTACCTCACCGATCTGAATCGTCTCAAGTCCGGCAAACATCGCAATGCCAAACTCCTCATGCACTACATAATCGCCCGGAGTAATAGATTGCAGCTTCTTCGTGCTGCTCTTCTTCCGTGTTTTCGGTGGCAGCGATGTCCGGTAAGGCTTGCCAAAAATCTGATAATCCGAGAAAAGCAGTACCTTCAACCCCTCATGAACAAATCCTTCCTTTACAGGAAAAGCCACTACCTTCAGTCTTCCCGAGGTAATCAGTGCAGCAAAATCCTCATGATACTCGGTGATCAGGTCTTCCATTCTGCTGCGCTGAATCGCGTTTTCCACAGCCACATACATCGTGTATCCCTTTGCGGCATACTCACTGACGGCAGCAAACAACAGAGAAAAATTTCCCTTCACTACAGGTGGATGCTGAAAACCAGGATTGTAGACAGGGGAGTGCATCGTCTCAATGATCCACTTCGTACCCTGACGGTTGAACAATTCCTCCCTCTCCGCTGCATTGAAAAGCGGGGGAGTAAGATGCTGTTGGGCTGATATATCAAGTATCTCCTCTGTTAACGCCCTCTCAATCAGCAGATCGTCATCTTCAATCTCAGCAGGATTTATGGGCTTCTGTACCTGTGCAGCTTGTTCCTCACCGTTTCCCCGTGCCGCCAGCAAATCGCTTTCATCAATCACAAAGAGCGGTGCAGTCAGGTAATCAAAGATCGTCCCGTGTGCATCACCGCCGTCCCCGGTCAGCTTCCCAGCAAGCGTCACTGTTTCACACTCTTCGGTGGAGCGCTGATTCTCCGGATCAAAATACCGGATAGATTCAATAAAGTCGCCGTCATACTCCACCCTGAATGGCATCTTTTCACTGTACGACCACACATCGATGATCGCACCCCGTACGCTGAATTGTCCTTCAGCTTCTACAAACTGCTCGCGGCTGAAATCCAGCATTCCGCAATACTCCATCAGCTCTTCGTAACCAATAGATTCTCCGGTGGATACCGTGATTAGGCTCTTTTCAATGCTCTCCTTCGGCGGCAGGGGATGCTTCAGCAGCTGATAAGGCGCCAGAATGATTTTTTTATAAGCCTGCGTGATCGAAGAGAGCCGCTCCTGCAAAAGCTTTGGTGAAAAGTCAGTGATCGGATAACAGACATCACCCATTTCCATCAGCGAAAATTCAATCAGACTCTCGTTCAGACTCTTTACGTCAGGATACAATACCACGATGCACTGTTCTGATTGCAGCGCCTCTTTGATAAAAAGGATACGCGCCGCCCCCGTCAGAGGTGCAGTGGTAACACTGCCATTGGCGGCAGCTTCCAGCAGTTTCTGAAAATGATGGTCAGACAATTGGGCAATAAAATGCATACTATTTTCCGGATTGCACGATCTTGTATCCCCACGCGGGCAACGTGAATGGGGTAGTGCCGTCAAATGGTTCTTTAGTGAGTAAATCAATCCCTGTTGTTCCTGGCTCCGGCAGACGGAGAAGGGTAGGGGTATCGGTGGGATTAAAAAACGCAGTAATAGTTGCATCCCCTTTTCTGATCACAGCAAACGTACGGTCATTGCCGTCGATACCGGTTACTTCAGCGTTCCCGGTTTTCAGCGTCTGATGGCTGTTGCGCAGTGCAATCGCCTGCTGATAAAACTGTAATAAATCGTGATCCACACCCACAGGGTAGGTTCCAATCTCGGCAGGAAAACCAGACTCTTCACTGATCACTTCATCATCATACTTCAGGTCATCCCACACCATCGGCTTCCGGCAATGCGGGTCATCAGCCCCCCACATTCCAACTTCATCACCATAATAAATCATCGGTGCCCCACGGTACACCATCTGAAAAATGGTGATAAGCTTCTGCTTCTGTATTGTCCGCCCGGATGGCTTCCCGGGATTGAATGCCGGATTTCCCTCGTTCGCATCGCGGTCATAATTCCTGTCAGGATTTTCAATCAGTGACCCAAGTCTTTCCGTGTCATGCGATGTAAGCAGGTTTTGCAGTACATGCAGGTTCTTCGCCGGATAGGTATGGTCAATCTTTTTCAGTGAATCAATAAAGGCATCTCTGCTGATCCGCTTCTGATCGGCAACCAGATAATCATTCACCGCAAATGCAAAGTTGTAGTTCATCAGACTGTGATACGGACCATCCTCACCCACAAATTCCGGTGAATGTTCCCATAGCTCACCAACAATGATTGCGTCCGGATTGATGCGCCGCACCAATGCGCTCCACTCTTTCCAGAATCCCAGCGGAACATCGCGGGAAACATCAAGTCTCCATCCGTCAATGCCATCTGATGGATCACCATCTCCATTCGGATCCATCCATCTCCTCGTGGCTGCAAAGATATACGCCCGCACTTCCGGGTGAAGATTATCTTCAGTTCTGTTAAACTCAGGCAGGCTCTTGATGCCCCACCATCCCTTATAGTCAAATTCATTTGCTTCAGTTGTGGGATCATCAAACGATTTGATCAGATACCAGTCACGGTAACGTGAATTGATTCCGTTCTTCAGAATATCCCTGAACGCCCAGAACTGCGTACCAGTATGGTTCAGTACTCCATCAATGATCAGTCTGATACCCCGTTGCTTTGCTTCTTTCAGCAGGGTAAGGAACAGACTGTCAGCCGCCGTCCACTGCCAGGTTGCTGGATCATCGGGTCTTTCTGATTCGGCAATCTGTAAATCCCGTTCCGGATCAGGACCAAAATGTATATCAATATGATGGTAGGTTGAGCCATCATATTTATGCATGGAAACCGCATCAAATACCGGATTCAGGTACATCCCTCCAACCCCTAACTCTTTGATATAGTCCAGTCGGTTGATGATCCCCTGCAGATCACCTCCATAGCGCCGTGAAGTAAACACATCTCTGATACGCCGGAAAGATTGCTCCCACTCAGCCTGTGCAAACCAGTTTGATGTCCACGGAGTTGGTTTCCACCCCTCCGGGATATGCTTCTGATTGATAAATATTTTGGTGGCAGTGGGTTCATTTCCTGCATCACCATTGGCAAATCGTTCAGGAAAAATCTGATACCACACAATTCCCTCTGCCCATGCAGGTATCCGGATCTGTGAATAAAGGGGTAGGGTAAAAAGGACGATAAGAGAGATGATAATCTTGCGCATAGTAAATTCTGTTATTGAAGCCTCAAAGTTATCAAAAAAGCCGTAATTGATAAAGTTACCCCAGCTTCGCCTATTGATGACCTACACGAATTTTCAGTGGCATTGATTTTTATAAAAGCATTTCAGTTATGGAGTCCCTTGAGCGTTTTCTAATCATTTTCTTTGTTGCTGCCAGTCCGTTGATTCCTTGTATGCACAGTAACATCTGTCTATTTACAAATGCTTGAGTTAGGTCATCCCCCGCTTAGCCCCGCTTCAGCGGGGCGCTGAAGATGGGGGAACGAGGGGGAGTTTGTCTTTGCTTTTATAAGGTCACAGTCATTCGTTGTTAGTACCTCAATCAATCCCCAACCACAACCTGTCGTTCTACTGCCTGTCTCCTCCGTCCCTCTGCTGACGAGCCTGTCCCGCAACGCGGGAATTATCATCCGCCTGTGGCGGAATCCATTATCCTCCGTCCGTCTACTGACGGAAATCAATTATCCTACCTCATCAGCACCATCTTCTTAGTCTGTATAAAATCACCAGTCTGCACCCGGTAAAAATACACGCCGCTCGGCAGCCCCGCCGCATTGAAGGTGATCTCGTGCTTCCCGGCTTCATAA
>JAEXTR010000393.1 GCA_023406915.1 Bacteroidota bacterium | reverse complement strand
GAGCATGCAACACCGATTTCACCCTGACATCCAACCTTCGCTCCGGAGATCGAAGCATTTGTTTTTATAATGTTCCCAACAACACCAGCTGTAAGCAATGCACGGTGCATTTTCATATCAGTGAAGTCAAAGCTTTCCTGCATACGCCGTAGCACTGCAGGCATAACTCCTGCCGAACCGCAGGTAGGGGCAGTAACCACAAGACCGCCGGCAGCATTCTCTTCAGAGACGGCGAGTGCATAGCTGAACAGCAGAGTTTTTTCTTTCAGTGAACCCGTGTAGTTTTTTGCCTTCACAAAATAGGATGATGCCTTCCGCCTCAGCTTCAATCCGCCCGGCAACAGACCATCAGCCTCAATACCGCGTTTAATGCAATCCTTCATCGTTTCCCACACCTGCGCGATATGGAGATAGATATCCTGCCCTTCAGTTTCCACAGCGTATTCCCAGAATGATTTCCCGGTTCGGCGGGTCCATTCAAGAATAGCATTCATAGTGGAAAGATTGTACACCCGCTGAGTACCGGCAGATGGATCATACTGATCGTCAATAATCTTCCCACCGCCGATACTATACACAGTATAGGCATTCGAAGCAGAATCACCCTCATCAACCGTCTCTAAAGTCATTGCATTCGGATGTTTCGGCAGGAATACGTCGGGTTTCCATATAATTTCAGTTCTGGATTTGCCAAACACAGATTTAATCGCCTTATCTGTAAGGTGTCCTTTACCGGTAGCTGCAAGACTGCCGAAAAGTGTGACCCTGAATCTGCGAGCATCCTGATGTTTTGCAAGATACAGCTCGCATGCCTTTCTGGGACCCATCGTATGGCTTGAGGAAGGACCGTAACCGATCCGATACAATTCTTTGAGTGATTCCATAGTACCTGAGGTTAAAAATTAGCTGAAATATAAGTTCACCGGAAATTTTCGTGGCAGTAGTTCAACTGACCCATGACTGTATGAAAATATCCTGATTAAGGGAATAAAAATTAGAATCTTGAAGTAGTCACAATGTCAAAGTCATTTGCATAGAACTATATCATGCGTCCCCCGAAGGGGTACCATATTTATAGTAATTTATGCAGAAGTAGATAAAACGACCCTGAAGGGGTCGCATATCTATTTTCTTTTATACTCAACCAAATAACCGCCATTCAATTTTCATTTTACCGAAATATACAGCAAAAAAATGATACTTTTTTTTACAAAACACTTGATTCTGAAGATGAAAGCAGCTAAATTTAGAATTCTTATTGAAAAGATTATTTGAAAATTCAAATGGCTTTTCATTGTCGGGGTCGTAGTTCAGTCGGTTAGAATGCTGTCCCGATACATCGGGAAGGTCGCTGACAAAACGAAGACACCAAATACAAGTTTCTAACAGCCGGGGTCGTAGTTCAGTCGGTTAGAATGCCTGCCTGTCACGCAGGAGGTCGCGAGTTCGAGTCTCGTCGGCCCCGCCAAAAGCCCTGTAAGGATTTCCTTACAGGGCTTTTTTATTAAAAATACTTCCAGGAGGTCGTCCCGGCTAGTCGGGAAGTCCGTCGGTCCCCCCACAATTCTTTTTTTGATTGAATAGCTTACAAGGCTTTTTTGTTTAATTGTGATATCATCGGGCTTGTAGCATATATGAGCAGCATATAATAATGATATTTAATCCTGATGAAGATTGACCCGTTTGTGTCTGGAAAATTAACCGCCTATGTCGAAAGCTAATTCCTCACTGCTTATCCGGGAAATTAATCAATTATACTCCCGCATGTAATAAAGTAGCTGAAAAACCGAACGATACGATCTGCAATCTCTTCTTCACAAGATTACACCTGGTCTTCCTTTTTGATTCATGTGGCATGATACCCGTCATCACACCTTTGCCCTGAGTTATTGTTGTTGCATTTGTTGTAGCAGTGAACTCTTATCAATACCTGAGTTATAAAACGGGCTGTAGGAGAAGGTTTCCAATGAGGTAAATATTACTTTGGAAATCTGTAAGAATCATTCTATCTTTTACAAGTAATTTTGGTGTTATTGTTATCCGATAGATTAGTATCAGGATAACTACCAATATAGCTTAAATGATTATTGTGGAAAGTTTTATGAACTCCTCTCATGAATCTGCATCAGAGTATACATATTTCGCCTATGAGAACTGTATAAAAAGTATCCATAAGATTCACCTGGATGAAAACAAACTTATTGATGAACTGCACGGGAAACTCAGGAAGGGGCTTCTAACTGCTGCCGGTAAGGATATTAAACCTCTGGGTGATGAACTGAAGGGAATTTCCCGGATAAAACTTGGCAAAAAAAATGAATTCAGGCTGGCATTTACCCTTTCTGAAAAGAATAACCACTATAAAGTAACCCTGCTGCAATTTGGCAAAACAGAAGACCCTGATAAAAAGAATGAATTTTACAGGCGGTTACTCAAATGGAGGAATTCCGGCGCTCCTCAGACTCAACGCCTTGTTCAGCTGCAAAAGAATAATTACCAAACTGTTGAGGCGTTTCGTGATTTTATCTCAAGCGGCTACCGCTTTGTGGTAAGCTTTTCCCAGGAACAAAAAAGCCTTCTGCAGAAAATTAAAAACTCCACCAATCGGTTTGTTGTCGTCAATGGAATGCCAGGATCAGGGAAAAGCATTCTCGCTGCTGAGTCAGCTCTTAAACTCTCTAAAGAGCAGGATGAAACAGTTTTAATCATCACTCCCAATGAAAGACTTATCAGGGTTTACGAATCGTATCTCATCAATAATGGGGTAGCAAAGGAAAAAATTAACAGATACAGCAGGAATTCCCTTCTCAAATCCCATATAAATATTGCCACACTCAAAGACCTGATGATAAAAATCATTCCGGAATTTGACCAGGCAAATTCCCATCACGCAGTGGATGTACTTCGCAAAAATGACAAAATCTGCAGATTATGCGGCTTTGCTGACGATCCCAAAACCCTGCTTGATTTTTATAATGCTTTCTTTGATGAAAATGATGAAATAATCGAATATCCTGATAAGGATGCACTGCTTCCACTCTATGAGGATTGCATCCTGAGGATAAGTGAGAACATCACTGAAATAACGAAATATCTTCAAACCAACAAAGCTGTCTCCCGTCGTCAGATTGCATACGATTTCATGAGAGAAATCGTTAACCCTGTTCAGTCAGATATCCTGAATTTTGTAATGGCGGGAAACTACCTCACAGTCATTATTGATGAGGTGCAGGAC
>JAEXTR010000375.1 GCA_023406915.1 Bacteroidota bacterium | reverse complement strand
GGTACAGACAGTAAGAAAATATGGCGGTGATGCAAAGGGAAATGAGTCAAAAGGAAAGCTTAGCGATGAATTGTTTGGTGCGGTTGTTGAGCCTGAATTGATCCAGCCAACATTTGTCATTGATTATCCGGTAGAAACTTCTCCGCTGGCGAAGCGTCATAGAAGTAAACCTGGTTTCGTAGAGCGTTTTGAAGGTTATATTAACGGTAAAGAAATCTGCAATGCATTCAGTGAGTTGAACGACCCTCTTGATCAGAGAGGAAGATTTGAAGATCAGATGAAGGCACGTGAGGAAGGCGATGATGAAGCACAAGTGATTGATGAGGATTTCCTGAGATCTCTTGAGTATGGTATGCCACCTACAGCTGGTCTTGGAATTGGTATCGACAGACTGGTAATGTATTTGACTAATCAGCCCTCGATCAGGGATGTGATATTCTTCCCGCAAATGAAGCCGGAAAAATAATGCTCTGGAAATTGAGTAATCCTTTTTCATTATTAGTGAAGCAGATTAGTCTGTAAATGGTTCTTTCATTTAGGTGATAAAATTATGAAATATAAGAATTTTCGGTTACCCATTCTCATTATCATTCTTGCAACCGGGATACTCCTTGGCACTCAGATTCAACGGGTATTCTCAGGTGATTCTCTGGTTGAGAATCTGCAAAAGTTCAATGATGTTCTGACTTTTACGCAGAAATTCTACATTGATGAGGTTGATACTCAAAAGATGGTTGAAGCTGCGATTAACGGTATGCTGGAAGACCTTGACCCACACTCTGTTTATATTCCTGCGCGGCAAATGGAAACGGTTCAGGAGGAATTCAGAGGTGATTTTGAGGGTATCGGTATTGAATTTCAGGTTCTGAATGATACCCTGACAGTTGTAACCCCAATTACTGGCGGTCCTAGTGAAGAACTTGGTATCCAGGCTGGAGACAGGATCGTAAAGATTGACGGTGAAGATATCATTGGTATAAAGAATGATGATGTAAGAAAAAAACTTCGTGGTGCGAAGGGTACAAAAGTTGTTGTGTCTGTACATAGAATTGGTGTAAAGGAAATTCTTGATTATGAAATCATCAGGGATAAGATACCCCTCTACTCAGTAGATACCAGAGTAATGCTCGATGATAAGACTGGATATATCAGTATCTCCCGTTTTGCAGAAAAAACTACAGACGAGTTTTTGTCTGCACTGAAGGACCTGTCAGGCAAAGGTATGAAGCAACTGATACTGGACTTAAGAAATAATCCAGGTGGATATCTTAACCAGGCCGTTAATATCGCTGACCTGTTTATTGCCGGAAATAAAAAACTGGTTTATACCAAAGGACGTCGTCCGGAATTTAACGAGGAGTTCTCCGCACGCAATCCTTCACCCTATGAAAAAATGCCTATTATCGTTCTGATTAACAAAGGAAGCGCATCTGCCAGTGAAATTGTTTCCGGAGCAATCCAGGATTGGGACAGGGGACTCATCATAGGTGAGACTTCCTTTGGAAAAGGTCTGGTACAGCGTCAGTTTTCACTGAGCGATGGCAGTGCCCTGCGTCTCACTATTTCATCATACTTTACTCCTTCCGGTAGGCTTATTCAGCGAAAGTATGATGATAAAAAGAAATATTATGAGGATATCGCAGAGTTTCAGGAAGAGGAAGGTGAAAACTTTGATCATGAAGCTGATAAAGACAGTAGTCGCCCGGTATTTAAAACTGGGAAGGGCAGAACTGTCTATGGTGGCGGCGGCATTACACCTGACTTCATTGTTAAAAATGACCGCTTAACTGGTTATTCTTCAAATCTGATAAGGAAGAACATCTTTTATCAGTTTGCTTTGCAATACATTGACGGTAATGGTGCAAAGATTAAGTCAGTATACAAGGACAATTTAGCACAATTTCTTAAGGAGTTCCAGGTTGATGACCAGATGCTTGCTGAGTTTACATCATTTGCTGCTACCAAAGAAGTGAAGATGGTGGATGAAGAATATCAAAAAGACAAAGAATTCGTCGCTGCCAGATTGAAGGCTCAGATAGCCCGAAATTATTGGAAAAACGAAGGATGGTACTCCGTACTTCTCGGTCAGGATAAACCTGTAATGAAAGCAATGACATTGTTCGGTAAAGCAAAAGAGATAGCAGGTCTTTAGCAGTATGCGTTCATTTCTGATTAGTCTGATTGGTTTACTGATTTGGATGACTACAGCTGCTTATTCTGGTGAGCCAGTAAGGGAGTATGCATTCTCCTTCTCATCTCCGAATGACTTTTCGGTGGGTGAATACCTGAAGTATGTAGTCAAGTATTCCTATCTCAATCTGGGAACAATTGAGATACGCGTCGTGTCAAAGACGAACATCCAGGGCAAGCGGCACTACAAAGCCAAAGCCACTATGGATTCACACAAGGGTATTGGCTTGGTAAATCTGCATCAGGTATATGAGTCAACTTTTGCTCAGGACTGTGCCTCTGCGTTTTTCAGGGGACTGGATAAAAAGGATAATAGTGAGTTTTTCACGGACTATACTTTCAATCGTAGCTCAGGTAAGGTACTCATTAAGAAGGGGAAGGTATCCCCACCCGAAGTGTACACAAATGAAACCCGATCATTGGACACAGTGATGCTTGATGGTCTTTCACTTTTCTTTTATGCTCGGGCCTGGAGCGGATCAGACAAATCAGTGCGTGTTCCCGTCTATATTGTGGAGAAAAAGGGGCTCACCCTGTTGCAGTTCTCTTCCAAAAAGGAGAAAATTGAAGTAGATGCTATTGATTATCCTGTTGCTGTAAACAGGCTCTCGGGAAGAAATGAATTTGTAAGCATTCTGGGGCTGACGGGCAAATTTGAAGGATGGTTTTCTGCTGATAATGCTGCCATACCTATCGCAGCAAATCTAAAAATTGATCTTGGTAGTATAAGAATAGAACTAAAAGAATGGAAACGAAACGGATGGAATCCTCCGAAGTATTAGTTTTGCACGAAGATGTAAGATTATACCCATACCTGGACACTTTCCCGAAAATTGAACCTAGTGTGTTTCTTTGCCCTGGCGTGAAAATTATCGGCGATGTAACCATTGGAAAAAAAGCCTCAGTATGGTATAATACGGTAATTCGCGGTGATGTGCATTACATAAAAATTGGTGATTATACAAACGTACAGGATTGCAGTATGCTGCATGTTACTAATGGCGAGTTCCCTCTGAACATTGGTAGTAACGTAACTATCGGGCATAGTGTTACTTTGCATGGTTGCACGCTTCAGGACTATTGTTTTATAGGCATAGGAGCAATCGTTCTTGACGGTGCAGTTGTTGAGAAACACGCCATGGTTGCAGCAGGGGCGCTGGTACGTCCTGGATTTATCGTCCCTTCCGGTAAACTTGTTGGGGGAGTCCCGGCAAAAGTAATCAGGGATCTGACCCCGGCAGAAATAGAAAACATCACGGCATCTGCTGAGCGGTATGCAAAGTATGCCCAGCTTTCTCATGAAAGTTTGCTGAGTAGAGCACAGCCAGGTAAATAGCAACACAGCAATAGATATTATAGAAAAGCGTAACAGGAAAGAATATGATCACAGTAAATGTTGAAAAAGGTGAGAAACTCCCCTTTAAGAAGAATGAGATCAAGTATCTTGCAAAGTGTTTCACTAAAGACCTTGATGTAAAGATCGAATCACTCATATTAAACTTCGTAAGTGAAAATACGATAATGAAACTGAATGCAGAGTATAAATCTCATAATTATATTACTGATATACTCACATTCGACCTGACCGAGGAAAGTGAAAGTAATAAAAGTATTACCGCCGAACTCTATATATGTCCGGCAGAGGCAGCTAGAAACGCTGCAAAATACAAGGTGACCCTGGAAAATGAGCTCAATAGGCTGGTTGCACACGGTATCCTGCACCTTGCGGGTTACGATGACAGTAACGTATCCCAAAAGAGAACGATGAAGAAAATGGAAGATGAATTGATTAATTCAGTGCCATTTTATAAATTACCACTCGAATAATCTTTATGGAAAACACATTCGTCAAAATATTGACTAAGATTGTTGACGGAATCTCGAAAGAGCATTCTTTTGAGGAAGTTGATGCTGCTCTTAAGAGGGAACGGATATATATCGAATCGGCTGTGTCGGCGGCATACAGTTGGTTCTTCGATAAATTACTTGCGAACAAGCTTCAGGCATTGTCTGATCCAAAGTCAATCAGAAACGGAGTCAGGATTCTTTCTGAGGACGAGATTTCTCTGATTGGGGTTGAGAATTATAACCGTCTTCTTAAACTTGTTCAGGTGGGGTTCCTGAACGGAGAAGATATTGAGATGTTTATTGAAAATGTACGGTTTTTCCCAATCGAAAATCTTCAGTCAGAAGATATCACGCTTATTCTGCTCGCATCCCTCTTTGATATTGACAAATCAATGCTTCCGGGCAGCCGCACAATACTCTATTTATCAGATACTATTCACTGAGTCATTACATTATGTCAAAAAGTCTTGTAATTGTTGAGTCCCCCTCAAAAGCAAAAACTATTAATAAATACCTGGGATCAAAATTCATTGTAGAGGCAACGGTGGGTCATGTCAGAGACCTTCCGAAGTCAAAGCTTGCGGTTGATGTTGAAAATGAATTTGCCACATCAGTAATTAATATCCGTGGTAAGGGGGATGTAATCAAGAAGATTAAGTCCCTTGCTTCAAAGGTTCATTCTGTTTACATCGCGACCGACCCTGACCGGGAAGGCGAGGCAATTGCTGCAGATATTGCCTATCTCATAAAGGATGCCGCACCTGATGAACATATCTACCGTGTCCTTTTCAACGAAATCACTAAGAATGGGGTTAAACGTGGTATGGAGGACCCCAGGAAGATTGATATTAACCTCGTTGATTCCCAAAGAGCCCGTAGGGTAATGGACCGTTTAATCGGCTACTCGGTCAGTCCATTCTTGTGGAGAGCGATCATTGAAGAGGCTTCAAATGCCTTATCAGCAGGAAGAGTGCAGTCCGTTGCGCTCCGTCTGGTTTGTGAGCGTGAGGCTGAGATACGCGCGTTTATTCCAACAGAGTTCTGGACCCTCAAAGGTATCTTCCAAAAGGGTGGTAAGCAGGAGTTTAAGGCTTCGTTGTTCAGCGTAGAAGGCAAGGAAGTAAGGATTCCACCAAAGCCTGTGATGACCGATGCGGACTGGATCGATTTCAATAAACAGTTTTTTGCTCTTCCGGATGCCCGCACTGCATCGTTAACTGAATCTGAAATCCGCGCAGTGAATGCTTACGCCATTACGGATATTACGAAGAGAACTGGTAAAAGAAATCCGCCGGTACCATTCATCACAAGCACCCTCCAGGCAGAAGCTTCGCGTTTGCTAAAGATGCGTCCAGCAATTACCATGAAGATAGCACAGAGTCTGTACGAAGGTGTTGAGCTTGGTAAAGCAGGCACCGCAGGTCTCATTACGTATATGCGTACAGATTCCACCAGAGTAAGCAATGAAATCGTGTCAGATGCACGGGGCTTTATAAAGGATACGTACGGTGAAGGTTTCTTAAGCGATGCACCAAAGTACTATGAAAAGAAAAAAAATGCCGGAGTTCAGGATGCGCACGAAGCGATTCGCCCTACATCCATGGCATTCCCGCCTGAATCTGTTAAAGAGTATTTAAGCAAGCAGCAGTTCCAGGTGTATCAACTTGTGTGGAACAGGTTCCTGGCATCTCAGATGAGCCCCGCAACGATTGAAACCACTACCGTGGAGATCAGTGGAGGCAAGTTTGTTTTTAAGGTCTCAGGTCAGGCAATCCTTGATAAAGGATTCCTCAGAGTATATGATGATGAGGATGTAAGCGAAGAGGATGACGAGAAGCAAGGCAGCTCTTTGCTCCCAGCAGGGTTACAGGCAGGTGACAATCTCGTATTATCTGATGTAGAGAAGAAGCAATCATCAACGAAACCGCCACCACGCTTTACTGAAAGCAGCCTGATTAAGGAGCTCGAGAAGGATGGTATTGGAAGACCAAGTACCTATGCTTCTATTATTTCAACCATTACATTCAGGCAGTATGTAACCATCCGAGAGCGAAAGCTTTATACAACTCCACGCGGAGAACGCGTAAATGAAACGCTGGTGCAGTTTTTCCCGGATATTTTTGATGTAACATTTACTGCGAAAATGGAAACTGAACTGGATTCAATTGCCAATGGTGAGCTAAGCTATGTGCAGGCGTTAAACGACTTCTATAGTCCTTTTTCCAAAACACTCGCAAAGGTTGAAAGTAAGGTAGAGAAAATCCTTTGTGAGCAGTGCGGTAATGAGATGATAATGAAGATGGGCAGATTTGGAAGATTTCTTGCCTGTTCCAATTACCCGGAATGCTCTTCGATTAAATCACTTCGTGATTACGCCCAGGAAAATCAGGAGCCAGAATATACTGGAGAAGCATGCCCGAAATGTAACGGCAGAACAGTGTATCGTACTGGTAAATTTGGTAAATTCATTGGGTGCGAGAACTATCCAAAGTGTGATTATTTAAAGAATATCACGCTCAACATTCCATGTCCGAAATGCTCTATTGGTGAAGTGACTGAGAGGAAGTCAAGGCGCAATAAAGTATTTTATGGTTGCAACAGATATCCTGAATGCGATTTTACATCATGGAATAAACCCGTTGAGGTTCCGTGCGATGAGTGCACCAGTACTTATCTTGAAGAGAAATACACTGCAAAAAAAGGGAAGTATTTGAAGTGCCCTGCATGTGGTGCGGAGAAACAGCAAGATATTGAAAAAGAGGAAGATGAATGACCGTAATATCCATACGGTCACTGCCTTGTTTCTGTCGGATAACCTTGCTGTAAAACGGCATTCGAAGCATTCACTCATAGCATACAAGGGAGATCTGGAGGCTTTTGAAGGTTTCTGTACTGAGAGGGGAGTTACTGAGGTTTCAGGAATTACAAAAAGAATACTGCGGGAGTACGTCTTATTCCTGCATTCCAAAAAATATTCCTCAGTAACTATCTCACGAAAGCTATCATCTTTAAAAGGGCTCTTGACTTTTGCATTTAAAAATGATATAATAGAACAGAACATAAGTTCATTCATTAAAAAGCCGAAGATTCGCAGGAAACTTCCGGAGGTAATTTCAGCAGAAGATTTTAACGTTACGCTTGCTGCAATTGATCGGGAAGCCGCAGTTCGCCCAGAAATGGATACTGCGCTTATACGGGTGATTTTCGAATTGCTTTATGGATGTTCGCTCCGCGTTTCAGAAGTGTGTGCTATTCTGACAAAAGATATTGATCTTCGCTCCCGGACTATCAAGGTTCTTGGTAAGGGCAACAAGGAACGGTTGGTCCCGGTAGGTGTACAATCCATCCCCGTACTGAAATCCTATATGCAAAGCAGAGGTTCAACTCTGTTTGCCGGCAGTTTTTTAACAACAAAAGACGGAAGGAGTATCTATCCGAAACTTGTTTACAGGCTTGTCAGGCATTTCCTTTCTCAGGTATCAGAGATAACAAGAAAAAGTCCGCACATTCTGCGTCACTCTTCAGCGACGCATATGCTGGATAATGGCGCTGATCTTGCAGCAATTAAGGAAATACTGGGACATGCAAATCTCTCAACCACACAGATCTATACGCATGTATCGATTGAACGGCTGAAGAGTATATATAAAAAAACTCATCCCAAATCATAACTTCCCGGAGGTTCCCATGACAGTTACCATCACATCCCGCAAATTTAAAGCCCGTGATACTTTAAAGACCTTCATTAATGACGAGGTAGAGACTCTTAAGAAGTACAACGATGACATTATGGACGTTGAAGTGATACTGAGTTATCAGAAACCAAATGACAATACGAAGACAACCGAGTTAATTGTAAAGATTCCTGGAACTATCCTTACTGCAAAGGATGAAGCTGAAGAATACCCCATTTCCGTCAGAGGGGCAGTTGAAAAAATGATCCGCCAATTAAAAAAGATAAAGTCGAAAAAGAATGAATTTGTTCGAGAATAGTCCGCTTGTAACCAATAAGGAAATCAGTGTTGATCATCTGATTAACGGTTCTTCCCAACTCCTTACCTTTACCCTGGTTAGTGGAAAGGAAGGATTGCAACGGAAAATATCGGAACAGAATTTACACAGACCCGGTCTCGCACTGGCCGGGTTTGTGGATTTATTTGCATTCAACAGGGTACAATTATTTGGAAATACTGAGGTACACTATCTGGCAAAATTGCCAAAGGATGAGTGCCGCGCCAGTCTTGAAAGGTTCTTCCAGTTTGAAATTCCCTGTATTATTTTCACCAATAATTTACAGCCATCAGAAGATTTTATTGAATTAAGCAACAAACACAACATCCCTGTTCTAATCTCCAGCCTATCGACTACGAAAGCTACCTACCTGATTCACGATTTTCTGGATGATCAGTTTTCCGTTTCAATGGCTGTTCACGCATCATTTGTAGATGTGTACGGAGTGGGTATCCTTTTTACCGGAAAATCAGGTATCGGAAAAAGTGAGGTTGCTTTAGACCTGATAGAACGTGGTCACCGCTTGGTCTCCGATGATCTTACCATCATCACAAGAAAGGGTGCAAATCTGTTAATGGGTGCCAGTGATGCTGTTAACAAGCACTTTATGGAGATACGTGGCATCGGGATTATCAATATAGAAAAGATGTTTGGAATTAGGGCTGTACGTTTCCAAAAGCGGCTTGAGGTTATAGTAAACCTTGAAACTTGGGATGCCAAAAAGCATTATGAACGGCTTGGTGATCATGACAAGACCGTATCAGTGCTTGATGTACAGATTCCTTTTGTTGAACTACCCATCGTGCCAGGAAAGAATATAACTGTTATTACCGAAATAATTGCACTTCACTACCTTTTGAAGCACTATGGCTATAACCCCGTAAAAGCACTCCAGGAACGCCTACAAAAGCGTATGGACAATAATATCCAGTTCGACCGCCAGGTCCAGTACTTTGAACACGATTTTGAATAACGGTTGATGCAAATCTCTCCCACTAATTAGTGAAATATTTTCTTGTATACATACACAGTGTTTCATATATTTCGTTAAACAACGAAATGAAACATTGTGAGCAAAAATACTAAACTCTTCAAAGCCCTATCTGATCCTAATAGATTGCGAATTCTAAAACTGCTGCAAAGTCGTTCGCTGTGTGTCTGCGAAATCACAGAAATACTTGGCATAGCCACTTCTACTGTATCAAAGCATTTAAGCATTCTCAAGGATTCTGACTTCATTTATGAGCAAAAAGAGGGTAAATGGGTTAATTATCACATTAATACCACGCCTGCGGATAAAAGGATTTCTTCTTTTCTTGCAAATTTGGATTTCTGGATTGCAGATGATCAGTTAATCATTGCTGATAAGCTCAAGTTGAGTGTTGCTGACAGGACTGAGATATGCTCACGATAATGGAATAAACATTATGTTATTCGACGAAATAACGAAATAGAAAGACCCACAGATGGATTGGAAAGAGCAGTATAAAAGTTTTCTTTGGATCGCTGGCTTCTTTGCATTTGCATATTTCATGCCGATTGAAAGCCCCACATTTAAGTCAGCCATTCAGGAAGCGTTCGTGCTTGCAAAGTGGTATGCACAGGAACATGTTTTACTCTGTCTCGTTCCGGCATTCTTCATTGCAGGTACAATAGCTGTGTTCGTTAGTCAGGCATCAGTAGTGAAGTATTTTGGCGCTAAGGCGAAGCGTTGGGTTGCTTATCTGGTTGCAGCCGGTTCTGGAACGATTCTGGCGGTGTGTAGCTGTACCATACTCCCTTTATTTTCCAGCATTCACAAGCGTGGCGCTGGTTTAGGCCCGGCAGTCGCATTTCTGTATTCTGGTCCTGCAATCATTATACTCGCTATCATCCTGACTGCAAGAATTCTTGGTTTTGAACTTGGAGTTGCACGAGTTATCGGTGCAGTATCATTCAGTATCGTTATTGGGCTTATCATGTCCTTCATTTATAGAAAAGAGGAGCGTGCCCGCGCTGCCGAACAACTTGCTCAGCCGGATATACCCGAAACAAGACCGGTCTGGCAGACGGTTACTCATTTTTTAGTTCAGGTAGGAATCCTGGTATTTGCAAACTGGGGGAAGACAGATGAAACATCTGGCTTTTGGTATTTCATCTTTGCGAATAAATGGTTTATCACCGCACTCTTTGGGCTTGGGTTCGCATTATCACTAATTTATATTCTCAAGGTTAATAAGGTGCTTGTTTTCTCCGGAAGCGTTGCAGTTGGGGTTGCAGCATTTTTGTTTTATGGACAACCCATTATTCCATTTTTGGCTGCTATTGTTTTCACAACCGTTGTTTTAAGCTATAATGATGAAGAACCGAATCAGTGGTTGGGAGAGAGTTGGGGCTTTGCCAGGCAAATTATGCCATTACTAGGTGCAGGTGTTCTGGTAGCAGGTTTTCTTCTCGGTTCACAGGAAAATCCTCACGGTATCATCCCCAATGAGTGGATTGCACAATTAGTTGGTGGTAACTCTCTCTTTTCAAATTTCTTTGCTTCGTTGACTGGCGCTTTTATGTACTTTGCAACACTTACGGAAATCCCAATAATCCAGGGGCTGTTATCCAGTGGAATGGGAAAGGGACCTGCACTGGCATTGTTGCTTGCTGGTCCAGCACTTTCATTACCTAATATGCTCGTAATAAGAAGCGTGATGGGAACAGAAAAAACGGTTGTCTTTGTCTCTTTAGTTATTGTAATGGCAACAATCAGCGGATACATTTTTGGTTCACTTTTTTAAGAAAGGATACACGATGAAAAAGCGGATACTTATACTGTGTACAGGAAACTCCTGCAGAAGCCAGATGGCTGAAGGATTTCTGAAAAGCTTTGATTCAGAATTAATTGTTTACTCAGCCGGCACAAGTCCTGCCCTTGTTGTTAATCCAAAGGCAGTGGAGGTCATGAAAGAGATTGGTATCGATATCAGCAGCAATACTCCGGAAGATGTGCAGCAATATCTTGCCATGGAGTTTGATTATGTCATCACTGTGTGTGGGAATGCTAAAGAAACATGTCCTGTATTCGTTGGGAAGGTTCTGCATCGGTTGCACATTGGATTTGATGATCCTGCTGAAGCTGAAGGGTCCGATGAGGAAGTCATGTCATTATTCAGAAGAGTGCGGGATGAAATCCGGGAGGGATTCTTCCAGTTTTACACTGAGGCAAAGAAAGGTGAACCCGGTCTTGATATAAAAGTTTTGGGACCCGGTTGTGTTAACTGTGTAAAATTGGCAGAATTGACAAAAGAAGTTCTGGAAGAGACAGGAATCTCAGGAAATATTGAGAAGATTACTGACCGTGAGCGTTTCGCTGACTTTGGTGTTATGTTGACTCCTGCACTTGTGGTAAACGGAAAACTCCTTGTGAGTGGGAAAATTCCAACAAAGAGTACATTAATTAATTGGTTAAATGCAGAAATTAATAGAGCCCAATGAGTACCGTATCTAAAAAACTTTCGTTTCTTGACCGTTACCTCACACTTTGGATTTTTTTGGCAATGCTGATTGGGGTATTCTCTGGATACTTTTTCCCGCCTGTGGTTGCTTTCTGGACCTTTTTTGAGTCCGGCACAACAAATATTCCGATCGCAGTAGGGTTAATCCTGATGATGTACCCGCCACTTGCAAAAGTAAAGTATGAAGAATTACCAGATGTTTTCAAAAATATAAAGGTGCTGCTGTTATCGTTGATTCAGAACTGGATCATTGGTCCTGTTTTAATGTTTTTATTAGCAGTAATCTTTTTGCAGGATTACCCTGAATATATGGCAGGGCTCATAATGATCGGGCTTGCCAGATGTATTGCGATGGTGATAGTCTGGAATGAACTGGCAAAAGGGGATACTGAATATGCTGCCGGGTTAGTGGCATTCAACTCAATCTTTCAGGTGTTGTTTTTTTCAGTATATGCGTATGTCTTTCTCACCATTCTGCCATCCTGGTTAGGACTTCAGACCTTTGCCGTTGATATTACCATTGGTCAGATCGCTGAAAGTGTCTTTATTTACCTTGGCATTCCGTTTATTGCAGGAATGTTGACCAGATTCATTCTGCTCAAATTGAAATCAAAAGACTGGTATGAAAAGGTTTTCATACCCCGGATATCACCCATAACGCTGATCGCACTCCTGTTTACGATTGTTGTGATGTTTTCCCTGAAAGGGGAGTATATTGTAAAGATACCGCTCGATGTGGTGCGAATCGCAATTCCACTCCTCTTTTACTTTGTGATTATGTTTTTAGTATCTTTCTACATGGGGAAGCGAGTCGGAGCCGATTACAGTAAATCAGCAACCCTTTCATTTACAGCAGCAAGCAATAATTTTGAACTGGCAATTGCGGTTGCCATTGCTGTCTTTGGAATAAACAGTGGTGAAGCCTTTGCTGCTGTTATTGGTCCCTTAGTTGAGGTGCCTGTCTTAATAGCATTGGTGAATGTCTCTCTATGGATACAGAAGAGATATTTTGTCACCGTTGAAGAGGGAACCGTGAAGTCACCCGATATTTGCCCATAAAACAAGATCATTGAGAAAAATAAGGTACAATCATAATGATAAGTATTAAAGTGCTTGGCACCGGATGTAAAAAATGCCAGAATCTTGAGAACAAAGTCAGGGAACTGGTAAAGAGTAATAACATTGATGCAACCGTTGAGAAAGTAACCGAAATTGAACAGATGGTTGGGTACGGTATCATGATGACGCCTGGGCTCGTGATTAACGAAAAGGTCAAGAGCTCGGGAATCATTCCGAAAGATGAAGATATTTTAAAGTGGATCAACGAATAGTTGATTCAGATCACCACACAAGTCAGGAGATGTAAAATGAAACATCTATCATTCCTAATCACTATTCTGTTGACCTTTTGCTTTTTACAGACAGGTTTTTCACAAACTGGCAAACCAAAGGTAACCTTTGTGGAACTCGGCTCTGTAAATTGTATTCCGTGTAAACAAATGCAGCCAGTGATGAAGGCAATTGAAGAGAAATATGGCGACCAGATTAAAGTAATATTTTATGATGTCTGGAAACCTGAACAAAAAAAATACTCACAGATTTATGGAATTCAGCTGATCCCAACCCAGGTGTTTCTTGATGAAAATGGGAAGGAGTTCCACAGGCACGAAGGTTTCTATCCGGAGAAGGAAATTGATAAGGTTTTACAGGGAAAAGGATTAAAGCCAAAAAAGAATTAATCTTTCATGAACAACAGTTATTTCCGCGTGAAGAAGACTCAGTATGATTGAAGAACTATTTACATTTCTCAGTATGGCATTATATGAGAACTACTGGATTGCTCTGCTTGCGTCCTTTGGATGGGGGGTACTCTCTGTGCTTCTTTCTCCTTGTCATCTTTCCAGTATTCCACTGGTCGTAGGTTTTATCACATCTCAGGGCAGGATAACCCTTGGGAGGACATTCGCTATCTCGCTTATCTTCTCTTTGGGAATATTGATAACAATCGCGGCAATTGGGGTCATTACTGCTTCATTAGGCAGGCTTATGGGGGATGTCGGAACCACCGGAAACTATCTTGTGGCGGTTATCTTTTTCGTAGTCGGGCTTTATTTGCTTGATGTCCTCAAGATAGATTGGAATGCGTCTGGTTTTCGAAAAACCAGATCGAAAGGGATGCTCTCCGCATTGATACTGGGACTACTTTTTGGGATTGCCCTGGGACCATGCACTTTTGCATACATGGCTCCGGTATTGGGTATCGTGTTTCAAACAGCCCGGACTGAACTACTTTCAGCAATATTCCTCCTTGCAGCTTTCGGTATAGGTCACTGTGCGGTGATTACACTAGCCGGAACTCTTACAAAGTTCGTTCAGAAATATCTTGACTGGTCGGATGAATCTAAAGCACTGCTTTGGATCAAGCGCGTTTGCGGAATTCTGGTAATCCTGGGGGGAGTGTACCTGATTTATTCTGTTCAATAGTCTGCTGAACTCCGGATAATTACATATTCTTCGTTTTTGTGCTAAAATAGCGGATAATAAAAGCTGATTTGGAAGGTATTTTTACCTTTTCTATTTGAATCTAATTGGTTATTTTCGCCTTCTAATATGAAAAAAATATTCTTTGTAAAACTATCTAAGTTACAGATTGTTGAAATAGAGAATCCGCGACTTAAGCTCTTCGGGGGTGTCGTATCTGTATTAATGGTTGCATTTCTACTGTTATATCTTGGAAGCTTGCTGTTCAATAACTTCCTTGGCATTAAGAACATCGAACAAGAAAATGCTCTGCTGAAGGAGCAGCTTGAGAAAATGACCGTAGCAATGGAACAATTAAATGCCGGCTTTGATAGTCTGCTGGCTAAAAACAATGATATGCGCCTCGCAATGAGCCTGCAACCACTCTCAAAAGAAGAGATACCGGTTGGTGTTGGCGGTGGATATTTTGACAATAAAATTGATCTCCTTGGCGGTTCCAGTAAGGATATGCTCCATCAGGCATCTTCGGTTTTGGATATCGTACAAAGGAAGTTTGATCTGCAGAAGCAGAATCTTTCAGAGATCTACACAGCATCTCTGCAGCGGAGAGAGCTCTTCAGTGCTATCCCCGCTATCAAGCCATGTGAAGGCAGTTATTCAAGTTCTTTCGGTATCAGGGTTCATCCTTTTTCCGGAATGAGGCATTTTCATGCCGGTCTTGATATAATTGCTGATGTCGGTACTCCCGTGACTGCTACCGGTGACGGTGTCGTACTATTTGCCGGTCCGAAAAAGGACTATGGCATTGCAGTTGAAATCGATCATGGATTTGGTTATCGTACTTTGTACGCACACCTTTCAAAAACGGATGTCACTGAGGGACAAAAGGTTAAGCGTGGTGCATTGATTGGTAAAACCGGGAATACCGGTCTTTCCACTGGACCACACCTCCATTATGAAGTAACACATAATGGGACAAACCTTGATCCTATCGAATTTATTTTTAATGATAAGACTGTTTTATCACTCCAATCTGACAAATAGACGGTTGAACTTTATATGATCTGGACTATTGAACTCGCACGGTATTTAGACGATGCACCCTGGCCTGCAACAAAAGAGGAGTTGCTGGATTACGCTGAACGTATAGGTGTACCAAATGAAGTTTTTGAAAATCTCAAAGAGCTTGAGGATTCAGAAGAACTTTATGAGGGCATTGAGGATATCTGGCCTGATTACCCAACTGATGAAGATTTTTATCCAAACGAAGACGAATACTAGTTTTTTCTATGTCCGCAAATACCCGGCAATACTATTGGGAGGGGATCCAGGGACAGCATAGTGTCAAGAATATTTTAAGCGGTTTTCTGGATTCAGACAGAAAACCGCAAGCAATAATTATTTCGGGTCTGAAAGGTGTTGGTAAGGACTTTCTTGCCATCCGTTTTGCTAATCTTCTGAATAACCATCTTCATGAATCTCATTTTGATTCCGGGATGGATTCTATGTTCGGTGATGAATCCAGTGCTGAAATGTCATTTCAGGAACCATTCTTCAATTCCCACGATAGACTGTATATCAAATTGATTTGCGCACTTCCTACGGGAAAAAATGAGTCCTCAGATGACAAACCTCTTGATAAACTATCTGCTGCTGATTTCAAACTGGTGAAGGAAGAACTTGAGGCAAGAAACCAGAACCCCTATCATCGCATTCAAATTCCCCGCGCAAATGATATCCGAATTAACAGCATCAGGGATATAACAAGATATTTCTCAACTTCAATGGAACCAGGAGTTTATCGTTCAGTAATCATCAGTAATGCTGAGCAAATGAATGAGGCTGCTCAAAATGCACTTCTGAAAAACCTGGAAGAACCGCCTGCCAACTCGCTATTTATTCTTACTACCTCAGATGCAAGTGCGCTGAAAGAGACCATTCGTTCGCGGTGCTGGATCATTCCCGCCGAACCATTGAAGCCTGAAGAGATTGCCCATATCCTGCGACACTATTTTGACTTTGATCCAATGGAAGCTCAGGAAATTGCCCCATTTGCTGGTGGATCGCTTGATTCTGCATTGCACCTTGCTGAAGCTGGAATAGAAGAGATTATTCAGAAAACTATTGTCATCCTCCGTATGTCGATGGGGCAGAAATTTGCCACTGCACTTACTGAGTTGGAAGCCTTTCTTAAAGGTGAGGACAGAAAAAATGTGGCATATCTGATTCGCTTCATGCTCTACTGGTTAAATGATTTTGAACGGTACAGAAGGGGGGAGAAGATTCTTTATTATCAGGAACACAGGGATACCTTCGAAAAGTTCTTTCAACGATTCCACGATATTAATTTACTCACCGTCATGGACCGCCTCGAATATATTGATTCACTCCTACAGAATAATAATGCAAACTTGAATATTGCGCTTACCAATGTTATATTAGAGCTTGCATCTATTACAAATGATGTACTGAAAAAATAGTCATTCAACAACAAAGGTGTTATTATGAAGAGAATTGCCGTGGTTGGCGGCGGTACTATGGGCAATGGTATCGTTACAGTGTTTGCATTGCACGGTTACCAGGTTCAGCTGGTTGAAACAGACATGAAGATTTTTGAGAAGGCATACGAGCAGATTAAAATGAATCTGAACAGAATGCTGAAGAAGGAAACTATTTCAGCCGAACAGTTGGACCTTGCTCTGAAAGGAATTGAACCAGTAGTAGGGATAGAGAATACCCACAGAGAAACCGATCTGGTTGTTGAAGCAATTTACGAAAATAAGGATGCCAAACTTCATATTTTCAAAACCCTGGAACCATTGATCCAACCCTCATGTATTTTTGCATCAAATACATCTTCAATTTCGATTACTGAATTATCAGTAGTCAGCCGGCCTGAACGCTTTATTGGAATGCATTTCATGAACCCAGTGCCAGTCATGAAGTTAGTGGAACTCATCAGGGGATATTCAACCTCCGACGAGACGTTTTCTGTTATCCGGGATGTTGCCGTCAAGATCGAAAAAGTACCTGTTGAAGTGAATGACTGTCCTGGTTTTGTTTCAAACCGGATATTGATGCCCATGATTAATGAGGCAATATTTGCGCTCATGGAAGGAGTTGCAAACAAGGAAGATATTGATGCGGTCATGAAACTGGGTATGAATCATCCTATGGGACCGTTGACCCTTGCAGATTTCATTGGGCTGGATGTTTGTCTGGCGATTATGGAAGTTCTGTATAACGGTTTTAATGATCCGAAATACCGGCCATGTCCATTGTTAAAAAAGATGGTTGCTGCCGGTAAATTGGGAAGAAAAACAGGAGAAGGGTTCTATTCGTATTAGAAAACCTGATTTCCGGAGTCTCCTTCGGAGAACAGAAAAAATCCGTACCCGTTTATCGGATTTTGGTAACTCACTTGGCTTCACCCAGGAAGCAACTTTACTGATTCTTGGTGGAATTACAGGAATTCTGTGTGGTTTAGGAGCAGTTGTCTTTCACGAGTCCATAGCATTCTTTTATGAAATCTTCTTCACCCATTCAAAATCCTATATCAATGAACAGATTTTTCAGGGTATCTCAGTACTCTCAATTATTGGTATCATTCTGCTCCCTGCAATTGGTGGTTTAATTGTTGGAATTCTCTCTTTTGTGTTTGAAAAAGGGGAGAAGTCTGAAGGAATACCTTCAGTAATTGTGGCTGTCGCGACAAGAGGAGGGGTAATTAAACCGTTTGTTTCTGTATTAAAGACAGTTCAGGCAGCGGTGAGTATTGGTTCCGGTGGAGCAGGAGGAAAAGAAGGTCCAATCGTTCAAATAGGTGCTGCTATTGGCAGTTCATTTGGTCAGGTTCTTAACCTATCTTCTGAAAGACTAAGAATTCTGGTTGGATGTGGAGCAGCTGCGGGTCTCTCTGCTGCATTCAATACTCCACTTGGCGGAGCATTGTTTGCTATGGAGATTATTCTTCGTTCATTTAATGCAAAGTCCTTTTCTCCGATCATAATTGCATCTGTTTTTGGTACTGTAGTCTCTCACTATTTTTTAGGAGATGAACCATCATTCAAAATTCCTAAGTATCAATTATTAAACAATATAGAGTATTTGTTTTATATTTTACTTGGTATTATTTCCGCTGCGGTAAGTATCTATTTTGTCAAAGTGTTTTTACTGATCGATAAAGGTTTTGATAGATTAAAGAAAATCCCTGCTTATTGGAAACCTGCTATCGGAGGTCTATTTGTAGGAATAATTGGATTGTGGTTACCTGGGGTGTACGGCTTTACCTATAAGTATATAGATAGTTCTCTGTACAATAGTGCTCCATTTTGGATGCTCCTGCTCCTGATGATATTTAAACCAATTGCTACTGGTTTTACGATTGGCAGTGGGGGGAATGGTGGCACATTTGCTCCCAGTCTGTTTACGGGAGCAATGCTTGGTGGTGCATTTGGACAGGCTATTAATTATTTCTTTCCTGAGCTAGGGGTATCTCCCGGAGCATACGCCTTGGTTGGCATGGCAGCAGTTGTAGCGGGTAATACTCACGCCTCACTGACTGCTCTTATTATGGTATTCGAACTGACAAATAATTATAATATCATTTTGCCTTTGATGCTGACCATTATCATTAGTGCCACAATATCAC
>JAEXTR010000286.1 GCA_023406915.1 Bacteroidota bacterium | reverse complement strand
GGTTCAACCACTTTCCTGACATCGTCAGCGGTTCTTTTAAAGTCCAGCCTGATACGTCTGAGCCGTTCTTTCTGAAAAGCGAGTTCCCATATCTGAAGCTGGGAAAGATCACCGCTGATAATCAATTCGTCAATCATCCTGGAGGCTTTAGCAAAGCTTCCTTCAGCAATGAGCCGGTCAATTTCTGTATTCCCTGTTTGAGGTATCATAGTAGCCGTCAATAGTATCCACATAAAAATGATAAGCGAAAACGGGTTTTTCATTACGATTCCAGTTCAATTTGGTGATGAGCTGTGTTGTAAGCAGGCGTAAAGCAAAGGAAACGCCTGCCACAATCTAATAAAACCTCGTGTAAAACTGCATATCAGGAAGCGGTGATTTTCCATTTTTCTCCGTCTCCTAAAATGTCAGAAATGTTTACTGTTCGTTCTCCAGCAGTCTGAAAAACACCTGTGGGATTTCAGTATTGTTAATAAACCTGCCTCTGACCGGATCATATTCGTCAGCATAAGCATGGATCATATGGGAACCGGCACCTTTTGCGTAGACGGCAATAAGGCTGTTCGTATGGTTGGTTGAGTGCCATTCCATACCAGGGACCTTGCCTTTCCCATTATTTACAATCGGATTAAACACATTCCCACCTGAGTTGGGACCCCAGAGGAGACCAGTTTCATGATCACCTGTAACAATAACCAGGGTTTCATCCCAACTACTGTTTGTCTCGACCCAATCAATCACTGCATCAACTGCATTATTAAAATCAATGAATTCTTCCAGGAGCCTGTCAGACTGGTTAGCATGGCTTGCCCAGTCAATGGCGCCACCTTCAATCATAAGGAAGAAACCCTTCGAATTATCATCCAATACATTGATTGCAGCAAGTGTCATTTCTTTCAGTGTTGGTACGCCAGGATTCAGCGGAACCGAATACGGTGTTCCATCACCTTTGCCAGTTCTCGCCTGATGAAGAGTCTGAGCTGCTTTCGGAACCCCAAACAATCTTTTTGGAGCGTCACCTACACCAAATTTCCTGAAGTCCTCAACCTCCTGGATCAACAGCCATGGATCTGGTTTTCCATCACCATCTGCATCCTCCACCTGATTTATTGCTCCATTAAAACGGACGTCTGTCTTCCCATCAAGCAAGTCGAACCACATGGTGCTGTCACCACACAACTTAAAATTCCAGGGTCCTTTCAAAGGCATGGCATTTTCATCATATCCCGGATTTCCGCCCCCCATAATCACATCATGACGGGTATCAAGCAACATCTCAGCAGCAATCTGAGAATAATTATTCCTGTGGATATTATGCGCAGAAAAACCTGCGGGGGTTGCATGAGAAAAGGGAACGGTAGTAATTACACCGGTGGACTTACCATATTCCTTTGCTGCCTGAGAGAAATGTTTCAGGGGTTTACGGTTCATATCCATACCAATTGAGGCATTATAGGTTTTGAATCCCGTACTCATTGCAGTGGCAGCAGGTGCAGAGTCAGTAAAACGGGATTTCAGATAAGCAAAACTGCTCCATGCAAAAGCCGGACAATAGCCTCCTCCGGCAGTCGTAGAAACCGAGTCATCATTAAAACGAGATGGTAAAGGTTTATCCAGTTCAGCTGAGTAGGTGGACATACCATACAAAACCGGGAACTGCTGAAATCTGAGTTCTCCCTCTTTCCCATGCAGATAGTATCCTCCAGCCTTGATATGATTATACCCCATACCATCACCAATGAGAAAAATGATGTTTTTTGCAGTTTTGTGTTTCTTTTCCTGTGCTGAAGCTTGAAAAACCACACTTATGAGCATTGTAATAGTCACTGCTATCGTGAGGATATTTGCTTTTCTATGTTTTCTTATGATGTGATCTTTCATCACATTTCTCCAGATAATGAACGGGATTAAAACGAACCTTTAATTTTGGAAAATTCGGTATAATAAAAAAGACAAATCAGCACGATTATACTGAAATACGAGCTTTGAGAATCATATCCCCCACCTCACGATAGACACCCTTTCCTCCTTCAGCCGAGCAAACATAATCCACCAGAGTTTTGATATCAGGATGTGCATCTGCCGGGGAAGCACTAAAGCCTACCTTTTTCAGAATTTCCCCATCATTGACATCATCACCAATAAATGCAGCCTGATCAGGTGTCAGCCCGGTTTTTGAGAGAATTTCCTCAAGTACAACGGTTTTATCAGTCACCCCGGCATATACATAATTAAATTTCAGCAAATCACCCCGGACTTTGCCGATTCCGTTAGTTGCGGATGTAATGATGCCTGTCATGATGCCCGCATCCTTCAGCAGGAGTGTACCCATGCCATCTTTTACGTTGAATTTCAGCAGCATGATGCCATCAAGGGAATAATAGACGCCGCCATCAGTAAGAACTCCATCCACATCTGTGAGCAGAATCCTGATTTTGCTTAGTTTTTGCTTTAAATCCATTGAATCAGAAGCCAGATAAGACTCCTTTCATTCTATACATTGAAAAATTCTTGCAGGTCTTAGGGATTCAAGGAGTCCCTGAGAAAGCGGATTAACGGACCAGTAGATAAACCATGCTTTCCCTGTGATCAGGTCTTCGGGCACGAATCCCCAGAACCGGCTATCGTAAGAGTCATCCCGGTTATCACCGAGCATAAAGTAGTAGTTTTTCTGAACTGTATAGGTATCTATTTTGATACCGTCTATGCTGATTGTATCATTCTTCATTTCAACAGCATATTTAAGAAGCTCCCGGTTTATCAGCATTTTGTAAGTTTCAAGATTTTCCGGGTTCAGGTAGAGAGTACTGCCAGCGCGCGGGATGACCAGCGGACCATAGTTATCCTCATTCCATCCTGATCCGGCAGGAAAGATACCTTCTGTACGAAATCCTTTTTGTTTTGCAGTGCGTGTAAACTTCCCAAGGGGGGGCAGACCAACTCTTTCACTATTCACGTATAGTGCCTTATCCCTGATTTCAAGAGTATCGCCTGGACCAGCGACTATTCTTTTTACATAAAAAAGACCTTCAGGGGGGTGGATGATATTTTTTTCGCCCGGGAAGCGGAATACGACAACATCGGAAGCTTTCGGGCTTCTGAATCCGGGGATCTTTATTTCTGGTAATGCTATCCCTACCCATGGAATTTCACCACTGATCCGGGCTCCGAACACGAGTTTATTAACCATCATAAAGTCGCCGGGCAGAAGCGTTTCCTCCATTGAGGAGGTTGGAATAAGAGATGCCTCCACCACAAATGTGCGGAGTATCAGAACAAGTATCAGGGGAATTATAAGGAGAAACAGGAATGCACTGAACTTTGACTTTTTCCTCCGGGGTGGGTTTCCAGTCTCGTTTCCATCGTCAGACTGACCGGAGGATTCATCATTCTTCAGTTCGTGCTGATCAGGTTCATGCTCTTCAGGGGATTCATTTTCAGGATCATCGTGATACTGCTGCATCGGCAGGGACTACTCATCTATCTGAAGCACAGCAAGGAAGGCTTCCTGTGGGATTTCAACATTTCCCACCTGTTTCATCCGCTTCTTTCCTTCTTTCTGTTTCTCCAGCAGTTTTCGTTTACGGGAAATATCACCACCGTAGCATTTTGCAAGCACATTCTTTCTCATTGCCTTGATCACAGAACGGGAAATCACCTTCGTACCGATTGCAGACTGCACTGCAATCTCAAACATCTGCTTTGGTATCAGATCTTTCAGTTTGTTACAGACCTTGCGACCCCAATCGTACGACTTACTCCGGTGGACGATCATAGAAAGGGCATCAACATTTTCACCATTCAGCAGAATATCAAGCTTCACGAGATCAGACTCGCGGTACCCAATGAACTCATAATCGAACGATGCGTACCCTCGGGATGTGGATTTCAGCTTATCATAGAAATCGAAAATAATTTCGGATAGTGGGAATTCAAACTGAATATCAGCGCGGGTGGGATCAATATAGGTAGTGTTCACATACACTCCCCGTTTATCCATGGCAAGTTTCATGATATTACCGACGTACTCACTGGGGGTAACGATCTGGGCTTTCACATACGGTTCTTCGATGCGGTCTATGTTGCCGATATCCGGCATATCATCAGGATTATCAACCGTGATCTTCTCACCCTTCTTGTTGTAGGCATAATACTCAACGTTAGGAAGCGTAGTAATAATACTCTGATTAAATTCCCGGAACAGGCGTTCCTGTACAATTTCCATGTGCAGCAGACCAAGAAAGCCGCAACGAAACCCGAATCCAAGCGCTGCCGATGTTTCAGGCTGATACACTAAGGAGGAATCATTCAGGCGGTACTTATCGAGCGCATCACGCAGCGCTTCAAAATCATCAGTATCGGTGGGATAGAGGCCACTGTAAACCATGGGCTTAATTTCCTGGTAGCCAGGCAGAGGTTCGGGTGCACCTTCTTTCAACGTGGTTACTGTATCGCCAACCTTAGTTTCGTGTACATCCTTTACACCTGATATCAGATACCCAACATCACCGGCAGTGAGGGAGCCGGTGCGCACTTTCCTGAGTTGCAGGATTCCAACTTCTTCAGCAATCTGATGCAGATCACTGGCAAAAAACTTAACTTTTTCCCCTTCACGCAGCACGCCGTTCATTACCCGGACGTAAGCGATAGCACCACGGTATGAGTCGAATACGGAATCAAAAATCAGTGCCTGGAGCGGGAGCTCTGGGTCGCCCTGTGGAGGCGGGATTCGTTTCACAATTGCTTCAAGTATTTCATCAATGCCGATATTTGCCTTGGCTGATGCCAGCAGAATATCGCTATCTGAACAGCCAAGCAGATCAATCACCTGCCCTTTTATCCGGTCAACTTCTGCGCCCGGAAGATCTATTTTATTCAGTACGGGGATAATTTCCAATCCTGCATCAATTGCAAGGTACAGATTACTGATAGTCTGGGCCTCTACACCCTGGGATGCATCCACGATCAGCAGGGCACCTTCGCATGCTGCCAGAGAACGGGAAACTTCGTACGTAAAATCAACGTGACCGGGAGTATCAATGAGGTTAAAAGTATATTGGTTGCCATCTTTTGAGGCATATTTCATCTGGATTGCGTGGGATTTTATAGTAATACCGCGCTCACGCTCGAGGTCCATACTGTCAAGAATCTGCGCTTTTGAATCCCGTTCCGAAACAGTTCCGGTGCGGGAGAGCAGACAATCGGCAATGGTGGACTTTCCATGGTCGATGTGGGCGATAATACAAAAATTCCGTATAAGATTCATCTTTTTCCTAAACTAAGCGATATTCCGGTAAGTTAAAAAGCAAGCAAGTAATTTAGCAAAGTGCGGGGAGACTTCAAACCGGAGATAAAAAAGGGTAGCTTCCGCTACCCCTCTGAAAATGTTATTTGTTTTGCCTGAGGAACTTGATTCTATCTTCAAGTTCGCTGACAGGAGTAAGGAGCTTATCCTTTCCGAAAATGGCATCATCACGGTGGGTAAAGACAAGTTCGTAATCCTTGCTCATCAGAATTGCTTCTTCGGGGCAGACTTCCTCACAGAAGCCGCAGAAAATACAGCGTAGCATATTGATTTCGAACTTTTCAGGATAGCGTTCCTTTTCTCTTTCAGTTTCACCCGCCTGAACTTCAATTGCCAGTGCAGGGCACACTCTGGAGCAGAGTCCGCATGCAACGCAGCGTTCCTCGTTGCTCTCCTCGAGTGCCAGTACAGGACGACCACGATACGACCCACCCGGTAAAAACTTCACTTCTGGATACTCCATAGTGAACTTGGGACGGATCATATTCTTAAAAGTCAGACCCAGCCCCTTTGCTATTTCGGGCAGGTATAACTTTTGCATCAGAGTTAAGTCTTTAAATCTTTTCTTTTCAACCATAACCGGCTCCTCATTTAATCAGCATCACTAACACTGCTGCCCATAAAAGATTCAGCAGTGATAATGGGAACATTACCTTCCAACCCAGGTCCATCAATTGATCATACCGGAAACGGGGAAGTGACCAGCGTACCCAAAGAAAGAAGAAGAGCAATGCACCTATCTTCACAAAAAAAGCACCTATCTGAATTAACACCAACAACCATGAAGGAAGTTCTAACCCACTGATGAATGGCACATGCCAGCCCCCCAGATACAGGGTAACAATTAATCCACTGGCTACAATCATATTAGCGTACTCTGCCAGGAAAAATCCGGCAAACTTCATGCTGGAATACTCGGTATGATAACCGCCTACAAGTTCCGGTTCTGCTTCCGGCAAATCAAACGGTAAACGGTTTGTTTCAGCGAATGCTGCTGTTACGAACGTAATAAACCCCAATGGCTGCAAAAATACGTTCCAGGCAATATCAATCTGTTGATGAACAATTGCCAGAGGACGAAGTGATTCAGCAAACAAAAGCACACCTGCGATGGAAAAGCCCATTGAAATCTCATACGAAATCATCTGAGCCGAAGAACGGATACCGCCCAGCAGCGAATACTTACTGCCTGATGACCATCCTGAAAAAGTAATGGCATAAACACCAATGGACGTTAGCGCCAACACATACAGAATACCCATATCAACATCAGCAATTACCAGGTCTACTGTTCTGCCAAAAATCTCAATGGATGGGCCTGGCGGTATAACGGCATATGTGGTGAATGCCACAAAAAGCGCCAGCATAGGGGCAAGTGCGTGAATAAAACGGTTTGCAACCACCGGAACAATATCCTCTTTTACCAGCAACTTAAAAACATCTGCAAACGGCTGTAGCAGACCACCTGGACCAACCCGGTTGGGACCCAGACGGTTTTGCGCCCAGGCTGCAACCTTTCGCTCCGCCAGTACCAGCATTGACACTGACAGCAACAGGATGGAAATCACCAGGAGGATTTTTACCAATGTAGCAATTATGAGAAACCAATCCATCTGCTATTCTCCGTTACACTTTTTGCGGTTTAATGGATAACTGAAACCCTTTATTGCCAATCACATCATAGTTCAAACCTTTGAACTCAGGGAGGTTTTTCACCATTTCAAGCAATACATCCTCAGCGGTATCATACTTTACCTTTGTACCGAATGAACCGAGGAGGCCAGCAATTATCTTCCATGAGGCACGGGCATCAATTTTTCTTACGTTGCCCCAGCGGTCAAACTGGGTGCCAAATTTATCCAGGCGGCTGACTGATAGCCCCTGCAGACTGCGTTCCATCTCTTTTGTCGTTACCGCAGGTCTGATCCTCTGAATCCTACCTTCAAAATTGATCCAGGTACCGTTCTTTTCAGCATAGGTTGCTGCCGGAAGCACGATATTTGCAAGTTTTGCGGTACGGTTCATAGTATAGGTATGCACGATGAGCAGATCCAGCTTCGCAAGAACTTGTTCCAGTTCAGGATCAGTACCTACCAAATCCTCCTCCATCACATACAGGGCTTTGATTTTTCTCTGCTTTACAGCTTCAAGAATCGCTTTAAAATTCATTCCGCGCTCAGCTGGTTTGATGCCCGAAAGTTCTGCGCCAAGGGCGTTAGGGCTTTTATCTTCCCGAATCAGGAAATCATCACCACTGCCAGGGAAAATATGCCTTGGGAAATCGATATGACGTGTTTTTACGACGTTCTTTGCAAAGCGGGCAAGCATATAATTATCTTCACACGTTGCAAAAGGGGAACCAATAAAAGCGATTTCATCAGTGTTGTATGTTTGCAACTCTGTTGCAATAGCAGAATACGCTTCAGCCCATCCAACATCGGCGAAAGCACCTTCTCTTCTTACCTGCGGACCATTTGCACGGTCATCTTCATTCACAAACTGGAACGTATTCAGACGCCCATGATCACACATCCAGTGCTGGTTCACCTGCTCATTATCACGGGGCGTAAGGCGCATTACCTGATTGCTTCTTACCCACATCAGGGTGTTACATCCGCGGGAGCATCCAGTACAGATGGTTGGGGTCTCTGACATATCCCACACACGTGACTGGAATCTGAAATCCCTACTGGTAAGGGCACCAACTGGACAAATGTCTGTAACACACATTGCGTATGCGTTATCAAGCTGCTTACCGGGGAATGTGGTGATGGTGACACGGTCTCCTCGTTTTACGAACGTCAGTTCTTTTTCACCGGCAATCTCATCACAAAATCGGATACAACGGGAGCAACTGATGCAGCGTTCGCCATCAAACATAACATTCGGTCCGAGGGCTACACGCTTTTCCTTATGCACTTTTTCTTCTGTAAAGCGGCTTTCACCCAGACTATGACTGTATGCATAATCCTGGAGTTTGCATTCGCCTGCCTCATCACAGATAGGGCAATCAAGTGGATGGTTGATAAGGATAAATTCCATTACCGCGTTGCGTGCATTGAGGGCTTTTTCTGATGAGGTATTTACAACCATACCATCAGCCGCCTGAGTAGCGCAGGCGATCGCCAGTTTTGGCATTTTTTCAACTTCCACAAGGCAGACACGGCAGTTACCTGCTACAGACAAACCCGGATGCCAGCAAAAATGAGGGATATCAATTCCCTTATCTGCCGCAGCCTGAATGATTGTCTGACCGGGTTTAAACTCTATTACTTTACCATCAATCGTGATTGAGGGCATACTCTATCCTTCCTCAGCTAAGCCCTTTTCTGTTCCGGGCCTGATTCAATAAAGATTCTTAAAAAGCTCTCTGATTCTAACAACCGTTTTGCCTCTATATTCAGTTCCTGCTGCGTGACGGCGTTGATTTTTTCAAGCACTTCTTCAACGGGAATAATTCTTCCATGATTCAGTATCGAAGAAGCGATTCTCATCATCCGGTTTGTGGTGCTTTCCAGCCCCATTACTAATCCACCTTTTTTCAGTTCCTTAATCCGCTTCAACTCCCTGACATTGATTCCCTTTTCTGCCAGGTTTTTGATCTCCCGTTCAATGACCGAGAGTACTTTCATTTTCTGTTCTGGTCCGGTGGAAAAATAGATGCCAAATGCAGAAGTATCCAGATAGGAATTCACAAACGTATTAATCTGATAAGTGCTGCCAGAGCGTTCCCTGACCGCCTGATACAAACGTGAGCTGGTACCGCCCCCCAGAATTCCGGAAAGCATGGAGAGTTTCACGCGCTCGTCACTTTCGTACCCGTAGCTATTTCGGCCGAGGATACAATGCACCTGAGTAATATCCTTCACAATGGATTTCGAAACAGGCTGAACTGCGATCGCACGCTTCCGTTTCCCAGGTGAGGCTTTTCTTGAGCTGAAATTTTTCTCAGCAAGGGCAACCATTTTGTCGTGCTCAACACGTCCAGAACAGACAATTACCAGATTATTGGTTCCATAATGCCGGGTGTGGTAGGCAGCCAGTGTTTCATGATCGAAACCGGAAATATTCTTCTCTGTGCCAATAATTGGAGAGCTGAGCATATTACCTTTAAAAAGCGATTCCTCAAACACATCAAAGATAAGGTCTGATGGAGTATCCTGGATATCTTTAAATTCATCCAGAATGACACCCCGCTCCTTATCGATATCAGACGGCTTCAATTTCGGATTCTGAACCAAATCAGCCAGAATATCGAATGTCATCGGGAGGTGCTCAACCAACCCCCTGCCATAGAAACAGGTGTGTTCTTTTGAGGTAAAAGCGTTGAGATAACCACCCACAGATTCCACAGATTCAGCAATCTTTTTTGCGGATCTTTTGTGAGTACCTTTAAATAGCATATGTTCAAGGAAATGGGAAATGCCCGCTGTACGGGAATTTTCATCTCTGGAGCCCACATTAAACCAAAATCCAATGGAAAAAGAGTGAACCGTGGGTATATTTTCTGTTACAACGGTAATTCCGTTGGAAAGTTTAGTTGTCTGTATCGACTGCAAAATCTGTCCGGTTTTTTGAACCTGTAAATATAGATAAATACCTTGCTTCAATCAAGCAATGAAATAAGTGGAATGGCTTTACTGCTTAAAAAGCCAACATTCTGCTGTAGAAGTGAAATTCATTCGATTTTTGAGATTGGGATGCATCGCAGTGTCCTGTCAAAGATTCATCAGTGAACGCCCCTGCTTTCCACCCATTCTACTCCCGGAAAGTAAACCAATAAAGTTGAGATATCGTTACATTTGTGTGATTTATCAAAAAAATTCTGATTGCTATGAAGAAGTTTACCGGAAGCAGTACGGTTTTGTATCTGTTTCTCCTGCTTACACTATCATCTGAAACACTTTGGGCACAATCGTATAAGTTTGCGTGGCTCACTGATCTCCATGTTGGCGCACCGGGTGCAGTACATGATCTTTCCATAGTGGTTGATTCCATCAATGGGGATAAATCACTGGCGTTTACTGTGATAACCGGTGATGTAACTGAAAAAGGCATGAACACCGAACTCGATTCCGTGAAAATGATACTGAACAAGCTTACGATTCCTGTTTTTATTATCCCGGGCAACCATGACACCAAATGGAGCGAATCAGGTGGCAGACACTTCAGAACTTTATGGGGGGATGATAAATTTGCAGTGCATTACGAAAATTCGCTACTTATCGGTATGAATAGTGGCATCAT
>JAEXTR010000245.1 GCA_023406915.1 Bacteroidota bacterium | reverse complement strand
CTCGACCTCCAGGAATATTCATAACGATATAATATGACCTTAAAGGCAGCCCCCGTTTTGGGGGCTGTTTCATATTAATGCAGTAATAATACTTTTTGCAACTTCACTTCTTTCTCGGTTCTTAATTCTATGAAATATATCCCACCTGATAATGTACTGTTTCTGAAAGGGATCGTGTAAGTCCCAGCCAGAAAACCTCTGTTCGCTAAAAGCGTCACCAGCTCACCAAGTGAATTGTACACAGCTAGATGAACTTGACGGGATGAGGGCAGGGTAAAGCGTATGTTTGCCTCGGGATTACATGGATTGGGGAAAACAGTGTAAAGACAAACACATGTGGCAATCGATCCCTCCTCAATTCCTACGAGCGGGGTGACGACAGCCATGTTACTCCATGGACCCTGAGCTTGCTGGATGTAACCCCGTACTCTGTAGGTGTAGGTGTTTCCCGTTGTAAAGAGGGTATCATCAAAGGTGGTGCTGTTCGGTGGCAGAGATGCAATTTCCTGAAATGGAGCTATTGAAAGAGAATCACCGGCTTTTCGTTCTAATTTGAATCCCAGCTCACTGATACAGTTATCGGTCCATGTTAAACGGATCCTTCCCGGAATATGCTGGCAGGTGAGGTTTGCGGGTCCCTGAAGGGGTGATGATCCTGTTCTTGCCATAAATCCGTAACTGGGAATCTGTTGAAAAATTCCAAATGTGGCGCTTTGATGTGAGCCAGTGATAAAGGCGTTACCCATACCATCGCTTGCAACGCCTCGGGCAATATCTTCGAAAGACCCTCCGGCAGGGATCGCATTTCGCACTTGTCCTGTAACAAAATAGCTGGCAACGAACAGATCAGAATGGTATCCGGCTTCACAAGTCGTGAGTTGTATGGTACCAAAGTTAGCAGTCAGACTAAAATGACCAGCCAGAAAGTAATTACCAAGCTGATCATTACAGAGTGCGTAGCTTGCATCCAGATCAGTGCCACCGGCTCGTTGTGCCCAGGTGAGTGAACCTGATGAATCATATTGGCAAAGATAGATGTCCAACCCCCCAGCGCTGGTCAGTTGAGTTAATCCCGCAGTAATGGGTTGGATAAATGTACCTGTTACCGCTACCTTACCCGGGATACCTGCACAGATTCCTGTGACCTTCTCCAGACCGGTTCCGCCGATTTTTTGAAGCCATTGTGGAGTTCCCTGTGAATCATAGCATGCAATAAATACATCAGGGTAATCAAGTGTAGTGGCAGTAGTCTGTAGTGAACCAAATGAAGCAGTGTTCTCAAAGCTACCGGTAAGGTAACTGAAACCATATTTGTCCGCAGAAACAGCATTTCCCAAATCAGTCCAGATTCCCCCGCCTCTCGTTGCCCAGAGGATCTCTCCGGCAGGGGAGTAACGGACAAGAAATACATCGGTGCTACTATTGGGTGCAGTGAGAGTCACCGATCCAAAAGTAGCTGATCCCAGGAAGCTTCCTGTTACAATACAGCACCCGGCAGCATCAATAGTGCAGCCATTACCATAATCACTTGATGTGCCACCCCCACTTTTTGCCCATTCCACACTACCATTGCTTTGATATTTTACCAGAAATACCTCATCGTTACCCAGCGAAGTAACAGTAGAACTGCCAAATGTGGCTGTACCGGCAAATTTTCCTGTTACATAGCAATTCCCAAGGGCATCAGTGCAGATTGCGTTTCCGATATCATCAGAAGAGCCGCCCCCTCGTCTCGCCCAAAGCAGTGTTCCGTCTGATGCATATTTTGCTACAAACATATCTATGGAGCCTGCGGTGGTTAAAGACACCGTGCCAAATACTGCTGTTCCGCTGAAGTAACCGATGATGTAGCAATTGCCATAAGAGTCAGAGGCTGCGGCAGTACCTGTGGTGTGAGTTGTGATGCCATGTGCCCAGGAGAAGTCCTGTGCATATATCTGGTAAAGGCAGGTAAGAAGAAAAAACAGAATACAGAAGAAAATTCCAGTTCGTTGCATGATCGTACCTTTCAGTTTGTGATAAGCACTGTCAGGATTGCAGTATGGCGTAGCAGCTGCATTGTCAACGGATTCTCCTTACTCTGAGTGCAGGGGTTGTATTTTAGTATCCTCAATCTTATATGTGTATAACATAAGTAAATGTCTTGTGAAAGTCAAGGAAAGGGGCGGGTTAGTTATTCCCCGGTGCAAGATTCATGAAATAGACGAGTGATTGGTTTGTATCCATTAGGTGAGAAGTGGGAACATCCATGCAACATGGTGATAATTTCCTAAAACAATTGTGCAAATACAATGGAGAGACAAAAAATAATGAAATCGTTTCATGGTGGTGTATTATTGTCTATTTTGAAATAATACTTTTTATAAATTCCGGAATAGTATTGCGCCCAATACTCCGTTCACCATATCACTATACACTGAAAGGATGCATCATGCGTACTGAACATCAAATACCTGAACAATCAGAAGAAAAAAATAGTACAAGAAGAGGTTTTTTATCCAAACTTGCTATGTCTTTGGCTGGGATCTCATTTTTGGCACCCTTTATAAAAGGTGAGGAGAGCAAGCAGCACGGAGTTACCAAAACGATGGGAGATGGTGACTATATTGGGGAGATAATGATGGTTGCCTTTGATTATGCCCCTATGAACTACTTACCATGTGATGGTCGTACATTAAATATTGCCTCATATAATGCGCTGTATGCTTTGATTGGAACAAGATTTGGTGGTAACGGAACCACTACCTTCAATCTTCCTGACCTTAGAGGCAGGATTGCCGTTGGAATGGGGCAGGGTACAGGGCTCACTAATCGCATAATTGGTGCAGTTGGTGGTGCAGAAACACATCTGCTTTCAGCAAATGAGATGCCCGTTCACACTCACTCATTACCGGTAAACACGGGTGTTGGGAATACTGATATTCCTAATGGGACCTTTCTGGCGAGAAACAGTGAGGGGGTAAAACAGTATTCGAACACCAGTAGTACTTCATACGGAATTCTGAGTAATGCTGGGAATGGTCAGTCTCACAATAATATGCCGCCATTCGTTACCATGAATTTTGTAATTTGTGTGTCAGGACTCTGGCCCTCAAGACCTTAAAGGAGTTGATTATGTATAAAACTATTATCCTACTCCTCTGTATTCTCGTTTCAGAAATGCCAGCTCAGAAACTCTTCCTTACAGATGGAGTCCTTGGAAGTGTACAGAATGTAAATATCGATGGCAGTGGAAGTGTAACTAATTACGCTCTCTCGCAGGGAAGCCTGGGAGGTATTGATGTTGACCTTCAAAACGGGTTGGTGTACTGGTGCACCATTTCCACACCAGCTATCAAGCGCGCAAATATTGACGGTAGCGCTCAGATTACACTGATTTCTGAAGCCGCAGGAAGTCTTATTCTCCCTCGAGGGATTGCAATAGACAATACAGCAAATAAAATTTTCTGGACAGATAATGGAAACGGTACACTCATGTCTGCCAATTTAAATGGCACTGGTGTTGTACAGTTACTCACCGGACTCACCGCTCCTGGAGCTGTAGCAGTCGATAAAATTAATGGTTATATCTACTGGGCAGATAACGGTGTCGGTTCTAAAAAAATCAGACGCTGTCTTTACAACGGAACCGGCGCGACGGATGTGGTTACCGGACTTGATCAGATCTGGGGTTTTGCACTGGATGTGCCAGGTGGAGAGATCTATTGGATTGACTCTGGGATTGATAAGATGCAGAAAGGTGTCCTCTCTTCACTCCCCGTCACAAAGGTTGATGTTATAGCCTCTTTGACTGGCTATCAGCGTGGCATGCTGATAGACAAGCTGAATAACCGGATGTATTGGAGCAACAATGGAACATCGATTCAGCGTGCTAATTTGGATGGTACATCTTCAACAACCCTGGTTAGCGGACTCACCCACGTACAGGGTATTGCTGTGAATTCCGAGTCTGCACTGCCCGTTGAATTAACCAGCTTCAGTGTTTCCTCCGTAAACGGAAAAGTAATCCTGAAATGGGAAACTGCAACAGAACTGAATGCCTATGGATTTGAAATTGAGCGATCATCTAGCAGTGATGCTGACGGAATGTGGGAACTCGTAGGTTTCGTGAAGGGAAGTGGAAACAGCAATTCATTGAAACAATACTCTTTCGATGATCAGTCGTTTTCCTATGGAAAAGTCTATTATCGATTGAAAATGATTGACGCAGACGGAACTTTTGAATATTCAAATATCATCTGTCTCAGCGCAGAAGTCCCAACACAGTTTGCACTCAAGCAGAACTATCCGAATCCGTTTAATCCATCCACTACGATAGGTTATAGTGTCCCAAAAGAGTCACGCGTTGCAGTGTCTGTGTTTGACATGCTTGGTCAGAAAGTAGCTGATCTTGCTGACCGTATGCACAGTCCGGGTAATTATTCCGTGCAGTTCGATGCAACCAATCTCCCCTCTGGACTCTATATCTGCGTGATGAAAATCTATGATGCTGAAGTTTCCCTCAGCCCTGTCAAAATGAACCTCATCAAATAAATTTTATGGGTGGCGAAAGCCACCCTTTCTTTTCCTGACCGTCCGCATATCCGCACTTTTCTTTCCGTGTAATGAATCAGATATTTGCCCCATTTTATTTTCATATGTCCGTGAATATACCACGGCAGGGGAGGATACTATGGGAACCGATATTCTGGCGGAGTTTTTACCTAAACAGAAACTTCTATTTGATTCCATTGTGCATGGAACAGCACCCTGGATTGGGTACGGAGGCGCGAGAGGTGGAGCAAAAAGCTTCGCCGTTAGGGAGATCGCAATGTGGCTGGCGCAGTCACCATTGCATCAGTACTCAGCAATGATTTTCAGAAAACACGCCAAAGAACTGCACCATAATCACATACTGCCACTCCTTAGCCGGTCGCCCGGACTCAGAAAGCATTTCAATAAGACAGAAAAGATTTTGTATAGTGAGGATAAACGTCCACTCATTACCTTTGGTTATGCAGCATCTGATCTTGATGTGCATAAATTTCAGGGGATGGAGTTTGATCTGGTCTTTGTTGATGAGGCAACACAATCATCTGAATATCTCCTGAAATTTCTGAAAACTGTGAACCGCTCCACGGTGCCCGGCTGGATACCCAAAATTGTATTGACTATGAATCCAGGGGGGATCGGACACGCTTTTATCAAAAGGATATTCATTGACCGACACTATAAAGAGAATGAAGTTGCCTCTGATTACAGCTTTATTCAATCTTATTTGTGGGATAACGTGTACTGGGTTGCAGAAGCCCTTCTGCGGGATGGTATAAGCCATGAGACCTATTACTCGTGGACAGATCAGCAGAGGAAGGAATATTGTCTTCATTATAGTGAATATGCCAAAAATCTTTCATCCCTGCCACATGATCTGCGGGAGGCATACCTTTCTGGGGATTGGGAGATATTTGGCGGTATGTTCTTTAAAAATTTCTCAAGTAAAAGGAATGTGATCAAACCCTTCGTAATTCCTGATGACTGGGAGCTGATTGGAAGCCTTGACCCTGGATTTTCCTCCCCCTGTTCATTTGGTATCACTGCATGCTCAAAAATGGGTGTAGTGTTTCGGGTTTGCACTTACTATGAGCGGGAATTACCTGCCTCTGTACATGCTGAAACAATCTCCCGTATGCTGAAACATGAGGGATCCGAAGTACGGAAACTTCTGAACGGCAGGATACCATCCCTTATCGTAGCCGGCAGGGATGCATTCGCCAGAAAAGAAATGTATGGAGCAATTCCGAACGAACATACGTATGCTGATCCATTCCTGAAGGAAGGTTTCCGACTAGAATCCGCAAATACTGAGAGGGTCGCCGGATGGTGGAAGTGGAAAAGTCTGCTGCCAGACCGGTATTTCATCTTTGATAAGTTTAACCAGCCTCTCATACAGGAAATGATGGGGGCTACTTCTGACCCGAGAAGGCCTGAAGACCTAGCGGGTGGTGGAAATGATCCAAAGGTGAGCGACCATGCCCTTGATGAACAACGATACGGAATCATGGGATTGCAGATGAAGCAACAACGCATCAACCCCGAAACACTGGTATCAGCTCCGGCTTATCTCAGATTATGACCAAATAGTGTCCCATTTATTCCCGGTTCAATGCGATTAGACGTGCTTTGGCTCAGAGGAAATCAGCGGCTAAAACCCCGGTTTTTTCTTGCTCCCCCTCGGAAAATTCCGTAAATTTACTTTCTATGACAAAAAATTTAATCATCGCTATCGACGGTCCTGCCGGGTCCGGAAAAAGTACCACAGCTAAACTTCTGGCAGATCGTTTGAACTACTTCTACATTGATACCGGTGCAATGTACCGTGCAGTAACTTATCTTGCACTCAAAAACGGTATTGTAAATGACCATCCTGCGGTAATTGCCCTTCTTGACTCCATTTCGCTTGATTTGAGTTATGCCAATGGCGTTACCAGTGTCTATCTGAACGGAGAAGAAGTTACCGATCAGATTCGTACCAAAGAGGTGAATGCGAATGTAAGCCCCATCAGCACTATCCGCGAAGTAAGGAAGAAAATGGTTGCCCTCCAGAGGGAAATGGGGAACAGAGGCGGCGTTGTCATGGAAGGTCGGGATATCGGAACTGCAGTGTTTCCACATGCTCACCTAAAGGTGTTTCTTACTGCAGGCATTGATCAGCGTGCTGTGCGCCGTTTAAAAGAATTTGAAGAAAAAAGTATTCCGGTGACCCTGGATGAGATTAAAATGAACCTGCAGGAACGTGACAGAATTGATTCCTCACGCTGTGTGGACCCGCTTACCAAAGCAGAGGGCGCATTTGAAGTGGATACTTCAAATACATCAATTGAAGAGCAGGTATCAATCATTGAAGCCGAAGCCCGGCGTCTTATGGAACTTGGATGATTCCTGCCACCGTTATCATAGCAACAAACAAAAGGTTATTGCTGTGAAAGTCAGTATAGATGGTTCTGCCGGTTTTTGCTGGGGTGTGGTTCGCACCATTGATATTGCCGAAGGTGAACTTGCTGAAACCCCAAAGATGTATAGTTTGGGCGATGTAATTCATAATACGGTCGAAGTGGAGCGCCTACGCAATATGGGGCTCGAAACGATCACTGTAGACATGCTTCCCACTATTCCTAAAGGAAGCAAGGTGTTGATCCGTGCACATGGTGAACCCCCGGCAACATATAAACTTGCCCGGGAATTGGGTATTGAGCTTATTGATGCCACCTGCCCGATTGTTACCAAGGTGCAGGAACGGGTCCGCCGTTATGTGGACAAGGATTTTCAGGTTGTCATATTCGGTAAAAGAGACCACGCAGAAGTTGTGGGTATCAGAGGAGTTACCGGAGACACTGCTATCGTAGTACTCTCAGTTGAGGAAGCTCTTGAGAAGGTGGATTTTTCTAAACCAACAGTGCTGTTCTCACAAACGACTATGGATAAGCCAACTTTTAGGTTGATAGCAGATGCTCTCAGGGAAAAGATCGCAAATCTTGAAATCGGCACCATGGAAGAAACTGCTGTTGAGTTTCATGCCAAGGATACCATCTGCGGTCAGGTATCTGGCAGAGAAAAAAAACTGCGGGAATTTGCCCAGAATAATGATATAATCATTTTCACTGCTGGAAGAAAAAGCAGTAACGGGAAGGTATTGTACCATATTGCACACGATGCTAACCCGAAAACATATTTTATAGAAACCAACGACGAGATTGACTGGTCCTGGTTTGATGGTGTTGCAACTGTCGGGATTTCTGGCGCCACATCCACTCCCCATTGGGTGATGCGTGAGCTGAAAGAATTGATTGATGCAAAGTTTGAGAAGAGTTTATAATAAACCATCCCAATTAACGATGTAAAACTAACAATATCGCCTCTGCCGCTTGTTTGATGGTTTGCGCGGAAGATGAGGCACTGATCTCTTTTGGAGGATCAATGTCCGAAAAACAAAATATGCCCAGAGTCAAGATGAGTGACTTCGAAAAAGCAAATCGCTTTTTCCTGGAAGACGAATACTCTGAGCAGGAATTTAACGATCTTGCCAGTTTAATTATCCCGACTTTCACCCAAAGTCAGTCAGGTCAGCTGGTAAAAGGCAAAATTGTACGAATTGAAGAAGACTCAGTTATCATCGATGTCGGCTTCAAATCCGAAGGCAGTGTGCCGAAAGATGAATTTAACTATGCAGACGAAATTAAAATCGGAAGCGAAGTTGAAGTAGTATTAGAAAGCGTTGAAGACGGAGAAGGTAACCTCGTTCTCAGCAAGAGACGTGCAGACTTCCTCCGTATCTGGGAACGCGTCCTGAAAGCACACGAAGACAGCAGCATCATCCGTGGTAAAATTGTACGCCGCATCAAGGGTGGTATGGTGGTTGACCTTATGGGTATGGAAGCATTCCTGCCAGGTTCACAGATTGACGTCCGCCCGATCAGGGATTTTGATGCCTTTGTTGGCAGAGAAATGGACTTCAAGGTTGTGAAAGTCAACATTCCTACAGAGAATGTTGTTGTTTCACACAAAGTGCTTGTTGAAGAAGAACTTGCCGATCAGAGAAAAGCTATCCTTATGAGTCTTGAAAAAGGACAAATCCTCCAGGGTAATGTAAAAGCTATCACTGATTTCGGTGTGTTTGTTGATCTCGGCGGTGTAGATGGTCTTATCCACATCACTGACCTCAGCTGGGGCAGAATCAATCACCCGAACGAAGTGGTGAAACTGGATGAAGTCATCAAAGTGGTTGTTACCGATTTTGATGAAGAGAAGAAGAGAATCTCCCTCAGTCTGAAACGCCTGATGCCGCATCCTTGGGATAACATTCAGGATAAGTACCAGGTCGGTCAGAAAGTCTCCGGTCGTGTTGTATCA
>JAEXTR010000187.1 GCA_023406915.1 Bacteroidota bacterium | reverse complement strand
GCATTAGGCTCATCATCCCTGAACCCTGTCCGCCGCTCTGCATCATCGATTGCATAGCGTTCTGCATCAATACCGCCGCCTGATTCAGTGCCTTCATCGCGAGCTCCTGATTTCCCGCAGCTCCGCTATTGTTCCTGTTCTGCATGCCGGTGATTGCAGCAGACATATTCCGCTTTGCATCGCCAAGTGCCTTCCCCATCTCGGGGCTGACAGCAAAAGTTTTCTGTGCAAGCTCACCCATCTGATTCAAAATCGTATTGACGCCGCGGTCAAGCTCATCCTGCTTTCTGATCTCTTCATTCAGTATCTGGGCAGAATTTCTCTTATTCAGTGTCTGGTTCCGTAACTCCTCCTGCTGTTTGGAGAGTACCAGAATATTGTCAATCAGCTTCATCATATCCTGCATCGTTTGCATCTGGTTTGCCTGCATCATCGATTGCTGCATCTTTTCCATCTTGCTGCGCATCTGTTTCATGTTTTTCTGAAGCTGCTGCATATTCTTCTGTGCCTGCTGCTTTTCCCCCTTTTGCATCTGATCAGAAGTTTTCTCGCTCAGCTCCTCATTCTGCTGTTGTTCAAACTCTTCCAGCATCTCCTGCGCATCCTCGGCAGGCATATCTTCAATCTCTTCCATCTGTTTCTGAAGAGTTTCCATTTCTTCCTTCAGGGATTTCAGGTCTTTGCTGATCTGATCCTGTTGCTTCTGTAATGCGTCTTTTTGCTGCTGATTCTTCAAGTCACTGTTGTTCAGGCGCTCTTCATTCTGTTCCTGCTGTTTCATCAGCTCGTCAGTTCGCTTCAGCAGTTCATCCATTTTCTGCTCAACCCGGATTCGCTTCAGCAGATTCAGGGTGCGCTCCACACTCTTTCTGAATGCATCCTCATCCATCTTAAAATTCTTCATCTGCTCCTGCAATTGTCTCCGGTCCATGTTCTCCAGTGACTGCTGCAGGCGTTCCATCGCCTTTTTCATCTCGTCGCTGGAAAGCTCCTTCATCACTTCCTGCAACTCCAGATATTTCTCCAGAGTCTTTTCAGAGAGCAGCTGGTTCTCCTGCAGTTCCTGCCTCGTTTCATCGAGCTGCTTACTCAGCTCTTCTGTTTTTTGCTGCAACTCTTCAAACCGGTCGAGCGCTTTTTGAATGTCCTGTTTCTCCTGCCAGTCCGGCTCTTTCTTCTCCTGCTTCAGTGTGTTATCAATTTTTTCCAGATCTTTCCTGAGTGCTTCTGCTTCTTTCAGTACCTGCTCAAGTTCCTTCTCAACCGATTCCTGTTCTGTATCAGCCCGCTGCATAATCTCTTCCAGTGAAGGTACCCGTAATGAGTACATTGCAGACTTCACCGATTTTGGTCCCGATACCACATCGTTATCAAAAAGCTCAAAGTAGAATGATACTGCATCCTCAGTGCCAAGGTACATCTCTGTCAGATTCCAAACATACCGTACCTCCGCCTCGGGTGTTCCTGATGGAACCGGTATGGTTATGCTCTTGAATGTTTCCCATGCAGGTTCATACCGTGATGCCGTAAGGCGATAGTGAAGCACCAGCTTTGAGAACCCGAAATCATCCTTTAACCTGAAGAGCGCATTCAAACGCTGATCGGGACCAAGATTGATTTTCTGATCAGGCTCAACCACCTCAAGTGAAGGGTATGCATCCGGGGTTACCTGTACCGTGTATGATACCGGTGATGGATTCTCCTTTTTCATCTGATCCAGTAGTCTGAATACATACTGATTATTCCTGGATAGCCTGAATGATCCCTCAGCAAAATTTCCATTTACCTGCAGATTGGTAATGGCAGAGTCAGTAAAGCGGAGCATGGCGGCACTCAGGTCTTTGTTGGCACGGAGCCGTACACGGACTGTTGACCCGGCAAGTCCTGTGATGTTACCGTTATCGGTCAGTTCGTATCCCTGCAGGCGTGAGTACCCGGGAGGTGTTACGCTGACTGTAAAGGACCTGATTACAGGGAGGTCAGTCACTTCAACAGTATACCGTTCACTTTCAATATCCTCTGCGGTTACATAGTAACTTAACGGATTCCTAACCGAGTGGAGTGTGTACCGGAATACACCCATTGAATCGGGGGTGATGGATTCACCCGTAAAATCGGTCTGTGAAATATCTTTATACATCAGTGTTACACGCTTCAGGTCTTTCCCCAGTACCTTCACCGTGACAGTGAAGTTCTCACCTTTCGTAATGCTGGCATCACCCGGCGTTACATCAAACACGAATCCTGCCGGCGGTACAAACAAAGTCGTGTAGGCATAGATGCGGTATAAACCGGATTGCAGCGGAGAGAAAAGGAGGAACAGTAACCCCGTCAGCATTAGGGTGCCGATGGTTATCCGGAAAAGCTTTTTAATCCCATCGAACGGGATAATAGCAGTAAAGTCTGCGTGCTCTATTTTATGGTATATGCCGGTGAATGCAGCCGATACCAGCGCAGGGGAGTAGCCCCCTTTCCCTTCCAGTGAGGCAAGCTGCAGAAAGTTGGTCAGCTCATCCTTTACCTCAGGCAGTGCGTTTCCCACCCGTTGTGCATATTGTACTTCGGTGTTACTCCTGCTGCTAAACCAGAATCTCAGGAGAGGCACTGCAACCGATAACAGCAGGATTGCACTTCCTCCTATGGTTAAGGAGAAAAACAATGCCTCACGGATACTGCGGCTGAAATACAACGCCATCTCGGCAGCCGACGCAATCAGCACCAGACAAGTCACTGCGATCAGTGCCTGCAGGAATGATGTCACGGTAGCGGCAAGGAGCTCACGATTCCTGACTTCTTTCAGTTTCCTCAGCGTGGAACGGTATGCATCAGATCGGATAAGCAATTATGACCCCTGCGGCGGCATTTGACTCAGTGCAAACAAAACGATATTGGTGCCAAACTTCAGTGCTTCCAGACGCTTCTCTTCGGGATTATTGTGCACTATCGCATCTGCCCATCCGTCGCTCGGATTCATCTCGTAGGTGTAAAGTACAGCAAGCCGTTCCCCAAGAAAGATACCGAACACCTGGGGTGGTTGTTCGTCGTGCTTATGGGTCTTGGGTGGACCACTGCTGAAATCAAAGAATATGGTAAAAAGGGGATGTGAGTAGGGGAGTTCAAGCAGTTGAGCACCCGGGAGCACTTTTGCAATTTCCCTGCGGAAAGACTTATCCATGCCGTAGTCATCATCCACATAAAGGAACCCGCCGTTCTCAAGGTATTTCCTGAGGCGTGCTGCCTCATCAGCCGAAAAACTGATGGTTCCGTGTCCGGTCATAAAGAGAAACGGGTGGGCAAAAATGGCATCGGTTGCTATATCAGTAAAAATAAACTCACTTTTCGCCGGGATGCCGCTTTCCTGTGCCACAAAGCGCATCAGGTTGACATCAGCAGAGGGATCATTGTACCAGTCGCCTCCTCCGTTGTACTTGAGCCGCGCTATGTGAAACTGCGGGTGCAGCGCCTGAAATGATGCCGCAGCAAGCAATATGAAAAGTAAGTATTTCGTCATAAATCAGATGTAAATGTAGCAGTTTTTGTGCTACTTCTCTGTACTATTTTCCTTCCCAGTAAAGACGGTTCAAAGCATATTCGGTTCCGGATGATTAAGGGCAGCACGACCCTGATAACGATGTACCTGAATCGTTTTCACTGATTGCTGCATCACATTGGTAATGAATGTAATAATTAATAAAGAAAAGGTACTGTAATGTTAAGAACAAATCTGACTCACATCCTCTCTGAAGAAGACTTCAACAAGACTCTTGCAGAAAATGAAAATGTTATGGTCTGCTGCGGCAGAATGGGGCCGATGTGTATTCCGGTGTACGGCGTCATGGAAGAGATCGAACCCGAATATACCAATGTAAAATTTGCCGATATGGAGTTTGATGCACCCCACGCTCACCTGATCAGAAACCTCCCCGAATGCCGTGGTTTTGCCGGTCTTCCCTTCACCGTATATTTCAAAAATGGCAAAGTGGTGAAAGCTACCAGCAGCATACAGGATATGGAACAGGTTACCACTATTCTGAATGATAATTTTGGTGTTCCTGCTGAAGCAAAATAATCAGGCAGAGGCAAGAATATGAAGAACCTGCAATATGATGTCATAATCATCGGCGGTGGTGCAGCAGGCCTCACCGCCGGTATCTACCTTTCCCGCGCAAGAGTGAAAACCATCATCCTCAGCGAAGGAACCATTGGTGGTCAGATGGTACTGACCCACGAAATAGCAAACTACCCAGGATTCGAAAGCATCAGTGGATATGACCTTGCCATGAATATGCGGAATCAGGCAAAGAAGTTTGGATGCGAAATCAGAGGTAACCTGAAAATCACCGGAATGCAGCTTGATGGCGACATCAAAACTGTTGAGGTGAATGGTAAGGATACCTATACCGCATCTGCGGTGATAATCGCAACCGGTGGTAAATCCAGAACCATCGGTGTTCCGGGTGAGGAACTCTTCAAGGGTAAGGGTATCTCATACTGTGCAACCTGTGATGGTGACTTCTTTACCGGTAAAGAAATCATCGTGGTTGGCGGTGGAAACAGCGCACTGGAAGAAGCGGTTTCCCTGACGAAATACGCCACAAAAGTTACCATAGTGCATCAGTTTGATCATTTCCAGGCGTTTGAACATGCAATAGCAGAGGCAAAGGCAAATCCGAAAATCGATTTCATGCTTTCCTCAGTGATTACCGCATTCTATGGTGACGAAAAACTGGAGAAAGTCGATATAAAAAACCTCATAACCGGAGAAACAGAAGAACGCTCCATCGATGGTGTGTTTATCTTTATTGGCTATGTTCCGAATACAGAGAAGCTTACTGGATTGGTTGCCCTGAATGAGCGTCAGGAGATCATCGTTGATGAGCACTTATCAACCTCGGTATCTGGTGTCTTCGCAGCTGGTGATTCAATCCAGAAACGGTACCGTCAGGTAACCACCGCGGTTGCTGATGGCACCATCGCTGCACTTAGCGCATCAGAGTATGTACATAACCTTGCAAAGCAGCCCGCTGAACTTGTGTAGTTGCACACAAACATTCTATCATAGGGGATGACGCAAAGCGTGATCCCCCTGTCATTTTAATTCTTTCATACCTCCCCACTCTGCACTATTTTAAAGCATTCATTTTTTTCTGATTAATTCCGGCATTATGCGAAAAAGCTTTCTCCTTCACCCGCGCATCACACTGATTTACTGGGTCAGCCAGCTCATCGGCTGGGGCGTCTTCACCTTCATCAATATCCTCGCCCTTATCAGTATGAATCAGGCAACACAGCCGCAGATTGCCTATATCACGCTCCTCGGGATTCAGGGGTTAGTCTACACTCACCTGTTTAAAACCTATATCCAGCACCGTCACTGGCTGCAGCTCAAGCTCGGCAAGCTGATCAGCAGGGTAACCATTGCAAATGTTATCATTGCAATGCTGATGATGGCAGTTGCGCATGGAGTCCGCGTCTACCTTGGTTATGAAAGCAGGATTCAGCCGGCTATTCTTGTCCCTTTGTTTGAATTTGTTAATGTGTTCCTGACCGTCCTACTCTGGTCATCCATTTATTTTACGCTTCATTATTTTAAGAGTTACGAAAAAACTGAAATCGAGCGCCTAGTGTGGGAAGCTGCGGTAAAGGATTTTGAACTGAAAACCCTGAAGTCCCAGCTCAACCCCCATTTTATGTTTAATGCACTGAACAGTATCCGTGCTCTCGTGGCTGAAGATCCGGGAAAGTCACAATCGGCGATCACACAATTATCAAACATCTTCCGCTACTCCCTCAATGCCGACCGTACGGAAACTGTACCATTGGAAGATGAAATCAGAACCGTGGTGGATTACCTCTCGCTCGAAAAAATCAGGTACGAAGAGCGTCTCCAATTTGAAATTGATGTTGATCCGGTTGCAAAAAACAATGCAATCCCCCCGATGATGATTCAGACACTAGTTGAAAACGGTATCAAACACGGAATTTCAAAAATTGCTGCCGGCGGTGAGATCATTGTCCGCGTGGCACGAAAAAATGATATGCTGGTCATTTCCATTCTGAACAGCGGCAACTTCGACCGCGATGAGTACCTGCAAACCAAGGGTAACGGAATCGCAAACACCAAACAGCGGCTCCACCTGCTGTATGGTGATAAGGCAACTTTTTCAATCAACAATACTGATAACAATTTCGTGAGGGCGGATATCACGCTGCCTGCCGGAGGTGTATTATGAAGGCTCTGATTATTGATGATGAGCGTCTCGCAAGAACTGAGCTGAAACGGCTGCTCCAACCGTTCAAGGATATTGAACTGCTGGGCGAAGCCGTGAACGCGGATGATGCAAAGGAAAAAATTGAACAACTGCATCCCGATCTGATTTTCCTTGATATCCAGATGCCGGAAAAAACCGGATTCGATCTGCTTGATGAACTGGACAGCGTCCCCTTCGTTATCTTCACCACTGCGTATGACGAATTTGCGCTGAAGGCTTTTGAGTTTAACGCTCTTGACTACCTTCTGAAACCGATCGAACCAAAGCGACTAGAAGAAGCCATTAAAAAGGTTACCGGAAGAAAATCCATCCCCGAGTACCCCGCCAGTGATCCAATGCAGCACATCTCCGGTGCCCGCCCTGTCATTCTGTCCGCAGATGATCAGGTCTTTGTGAAGGATGGTGACCGCTGCTGGTTTGTGCGCCTCTCTGATGTACGGGTATTTGAATCCGAAGGTAACTACGTCAGGCTTTTCTTTAATGAGTATAAACCATTGATCCTGCGCACGCTGAATTATCTGGATGAACGGCTGGATAAAAGAACCTTCTTCCGCGCAAACCGGAAGTTTATCATCAATCTGAAGTGGATTGAAAACATTGAGCCATGGCTGAATGGTGGTTTATTGGTAAAAATGAAAGATGGACAAAAAGTTGAAGTATCGAGGAGACAATCGATCAAGTTCAAAGAAATGCTCAGTCTGTAAGATGACGAAATACCTCCAGTTTCTCCTCGCGTCACTCTTCTTTCTCTCCTGTTCAACGCCCGAGGTTCCCAAAATCCCAGTGAAGGATTTTTACGTCCTGCCTGAACAGACTGTCATCAAATTAAGCCCTGATGGAAACTATATCTCCTTCCTGAGATCACGGGAAGGGGTGGTAAACCTCTATACCCAGAACATCGGTACAGGTACGGTGTACCGGGTTTCCAGAAACGACTCTCTCCCCGTGCAGGATTACTCATGGGTGAATGATTCCGTGCTCGTCTTTTCTGCTGATACTGGCAGGGGACTGTCACCACGACTCACTGCCGCTGGCAGATCAGGCGGCTGGCTTAGCTTCCTCACTCCCCCCGGTGGTAACGCACGGCTGGTGGATGGTCTGCCGTTAAGCGATTCCCTTATTATCGCTGCCTATGATCCGGCAGGCGGCGAAACCTTCAATGCTCTCCGCATCAATTTGTATACTGGCACCACTGAAACGGTGGGCGAAAACAATGGCAGCATCATTGACTGGATCGCAGATCATAAGGGGGCAGTCCGTGTTGCAGTTGCCTCAGATGGCAGTAATAATGCCGTAATGTACCGCGCTGCTGAAAAGGATGAATTCACTCTGCTGGTAACACTCCCCTTCACCGATATGTTTCAGCCGATAATGTTTGATTTCGATAACAGCCGAATCATTGCTGCATCAAATACAGGCAGGGATAAGGCAGCTGTTGTGCTTTATGATCCTAAAGTGAGAAAAGAAGTGAAGACTCTTTTTTCGCACGCCAATGTGGATGTAACCAATGTGATGGCATCGTATCTGAAACGGAAAATCACAGGGGCTTCCTATTCAGGATTTATGCGGGAATATCAGTTCGCTGATAAAGGTTTTGAAACCATGATGGTAAAAGTGAAGGAGCAGTTGAAAAACGGCGAAATCACAATCATTGATTCTGACAAGAACGAAGAAGTCTTTCTTCTCCAGTATGCTTCTGGCAAAACCCCGCCAGCCTTTTATATTTATCGACGCAGCAGTAACAAGCTCTCTATGCTCGAGTTCTCCCAGTCAGTGCTGAATCCTGATCAGATGGGGGAAACTGAGGAGTTTACCTTCCCAACCGGAAACGGTGCGATGGTACACGGTTACCTGACATACCCCGCCAACACAGATCGAAAGAATCTTCCTCTTTTGGTGATGGTTCATGATGGTCCCTGGGCGCGCGATAATTTTGGTTACCAGCCCGAAGTCCAGTTATTCGCCAACCGTGGGTTTGCGGTGTTGCGCCTCAACTACCGTGGCTCAACCGGCTACGGAAAGAACTTCTGGAAGGCAGGATTTAAAGGATGGGGTACAGTGATTCCTGAAGATATCGCCTTTGGAGTGCGCTCACTTGTGAAAAAGGGGATTGCTGATTCATCAAGAACTGTGGTCTTTGGTCGTTCGTTCGGTGGGTATGCTGCGCTTATCTCCCTTGCAAATTATCCGGAACTATTTGCGGCTGGCATTTCTCATTCAGGGTTCCTGAATCTGTTTACCTATCTGAACCTGATCCGTAACTATGGAGCGGGGCGCTTCAGTTCCATGATCTTTGAAATGGTCGGACACCCAGAACAGGATAAAGACATCGTTCAGCACGCATCACCTCTGTACAGAATTCAGGATATCCGGAAGCCGATACTAATTGCCTACGGTGGGAAAGACCTATTTACTCCGGTTGCTGATATTAATTATCTTACATCTGAGTTAGGGTTGAAAACTATTCCTGTTGAGCTCTTCCTGCAACAGGAGGAGGGACGCTCCTTTTCCCTGCAAAAGGAACGGGAGTTCATCACGCTGCTGGAGTCCTACCTTACCAGTATGATTACGGAATAATACCGAGGTTGACAGCAGCCTGATGCAGTTCTGTTGCCTTGGTGAGTCCGAGTTTGCGGAAGATTTTCTTTTTATGGTTATAAATGGTATTCAGGCTTAACTTTAACTCTTCCGCAATATCCTTGCTGGTTTTCCCATGTGCATAAGCCCACAGGATACTGATTTCCCGGATGCTTAAAATTTCTTTTGTGGCATGGTCAGGATACGGTACAGCATCACCATTGGTAAGCATGAATACCAGTTCGGGTGAAAAGACGGTCACCCCTTTCATCACTGCCTCCAGCGCACCCAGGAATGCAGTGTAGTTCGTCAGCTTCAGCAGAAATCCATTCACATGCAGACTCAGTGCCTCCCTGATCAGATCAGCGCTGCTGAAAGCCGTGATCATGATGATCTTCACAGCACCATCAGACTTTCTGATAGTCTTGATAGCCTCAATGCCGTCCATCTGGATGAGTTGATTATCCACAACCAGCAAATCAGGTTTCAGCTTCTTCCACAGTTTAATGAGGTCTTTCCCATCTTCCACTTCACCTACAATTTTTAGATGGGGTGATTTTTCCAGTGCAATGCGGAATGATTCCCGCACCATGATTTGATCTTCTGCAAGAATTATGCGGATGGTCTTCATCATAATAATAGATCCGTATTATGGGAAAAAGAGTAAAGCACGCAATTATTCTCCCTGTGCCTTGCTATATCCTTCCTTACCATCAAACCGCTGCAATTTTTCAATGTGCATCCATTTGATGTCCCTGCGCCGCAGCTCACGCAGCAGTTCCAGAATATCATCATCGATGATGTAGAGCTCTTCGCCCTGATCGTTGACCGAGTAATACCGGCAACGATGGTGGTCAACAAGATAGATGTCTGGCATTTCACCCGGATATACCTTGGTGCCGCGGTTGCTGATCATCTTAAGCCGTAAGTGTCCCACCTTTTCAGGTACCTTTGGCAGTCCGTCACTGTGCTCTACAAATACGTCAGCCCCGATCCATTCTGCCTTCAATGGCTTCCGTATCGGTACGTCACCCATGGAGAAAGAAAACGACTGCGGTGATTCGTTCAGGGTGGTAATCTCTGCAGGAAGCCGCTCAATAACCGCTTCGGTAAACTCCTTTGTTGTTGCCTTTCCGCCAAGGTCGCCAGTCTTCACACCGTCCTTCATCGTCTGGATAAGTGCTTCCTCAATTGACGAAGCATACTGCTTCAAACCCAGGTGACGAAGCATCTGCACGGATGACAACAGCAGGGCGGTCGGATTCGCGATGCCCTTACCTGCAATGTCAGGAGCCGATCCGTGTACTGATTCAAAAATCGCACAATTCTCACCTATGTTACCGCCCGGTGCAACCCCGAGTCCACCGATCAGTCCTGCACTCAGATCGCTAACGATATCCCCCATAAGGTTGGGAAGGCAGATAACATCAAACTTCTCCGGATTGGATACCAACTGCATACAAAGGTTGTCCACAATAATATCATCAGACTTGATTTCCGGATACTCTGCGGCAACTTCCTGAAAACACTCAAGGAATAATCCATCGGTAAGTTTATGGATGTTTGCCTTATGTGCCGCAGTGACCCGTTTCCTGCCGGTGCGGCGTGCCATTTCGAATGCATATTTTGCAATACGGATTGAGCCAGGACGGGTGATAAGTTTTAACCCCTGTGCCACATCCGATGTCTGCTTGTGCTCAATACCTCCGTATGTATCTTCGATATTCTCACGCACAATGACCAGATCCACAAATTCGAAACGGGTCTTGACACCCGGCAAACTTTTGCACGGACGTACATTCGCAAACAGTTCAAATGCCTTACGCAGAGTGACGTTTACTGATTTATGTCCCGACCCGACTGGTGTGGTGGTGGGACCCTTCAGAGCAATACCGTACTGCTTCACTGCCTGCATCGTTTCAACAGGAAGCCCATTAGGTGCATATTCGATTGTGTTAATGCCAGCCTGCTTTTCAATCCAGGTGATTGGGATTCTGGCAGCGGCAAAGATATCAACAATCGCCTGCGAAATTTCGGGTCCGATTCCGTCACCTTTAATCAAAACTACTGGTATCATACGTTGTTCCTTTTTTATTTATAAGGTGTTCAGTTCAGCAGGTTTCCTGTTGCTCATCTTTCACTGAATTCAATTTACTAAGATACATTTCGCGCCCACTTCCCTTTTGGAAAGCGACAACTTCTCCAGGGAAGGCTGCAATCACTTCTGTGGCAATGCCCAGAAAAAGTCCATGCTCCACAATGCCGGCACGCTCATTCAGCATGACAGACAGCGATGCCGGGTCCTGTAAAACTCCGAATCGGGCATCCAGGATAAGATTGTGCTCATCAGTGATAAAGTTGGAGCCGTCTTGTGATGATCTGGTAGAGACAGTGGCTCCAATACTCTCAAGAAACCGTTTTTCAGGCTCAAGTGCGAATGGTATTACCTCAATCGGGATACACCATTTTTCACCCAGTTTCTCTGATAGCTTTCCGGCATCGGTTATGATGATGTTCCGCATGCTTGCCTGGGCAACAATTTTCTCCCTCAGCAATGCTCCACCACCACCTTTGATAAGATCAAGGTCAGCACTGACTTCATCAGCGCCGTCAATGGTAATATCGATGTCGGGGTGCTCTTTTAGAGTGGTAAGGGGAATACCTAATGACTGAGCCAGTTCTTCCGTTTCCTTACTGGTTGGAATGCAGATAATATCAGTCAGTGCTCCGTCCCGCAGCAGCTGAGCTATCTTCAATATGGCAAATCTGGCAGTGCTGCCGGTCCCAAGCCCGACAACCATACCGCTTTGCAGGTATCCCACAGCGGTCTCGGCGGCAATTTGCTTTAGATGGTTTATGTCCATAGAATAATCATAGAAAAAATAAATAACTCCCTTAATATAATCAGATGAAGTTTAGCATGGAACCCCCGGAAACAGAAAAGCTGCCGATCCAATCAGGAACGGCAGCCTTTTCTTCTCAGTTTCTGGATTCTTTCAGTCTCCTCAGCATGGAAACTATAAAGCCAAACACCATCACACCTACACCAATCCAGACCAGACTGATCATCGGTTTAATGCTTGCCTTTACCAGCAGCACTTCCTTGGGAGCGCCTCCGGAGTTATAGTCTGAAAGATTTACAATCGCTTCTCTGGTACCAGGCTGTACGGAAATCAACTGGACTGAAGCAGGAAACTTTTTCATCTTCACTGGTTCGGTTTTTATATTCCCACCTTCAATTTTCAGGAGTGCGTTGACTGTATCCGTAATCCCGTCTTTCTCAACCTTCATGACAATGCCGAACGAACCTGATCCGCTCTGCATCGATCCCATATCAGGTGAAATCAGTTCCATGTAAGTGAGGTTGTATCCATTTGCAAACACGGATTTGCCGGGGGTGAAGGTTACATCACCGGAACTGCCGGCATCGGGATTGAAACCCATGGGCGAAATGTAGAAATCACTCGTCCAGCCGACAATATAATCCGGCTCCTTCATTGAGTTATCACCATAGATGATAGGCGCAACCTGACGCTGGGACGAGCCCTTCTCAACATCAATCAGAAACTCGAACTTGTTTGTGCCAGGGATATTGCGGTAGCCTGTGTATTCCAGATTCCGTTCAAAAACAGACACTGATTCACCCTTCACCAGTTCGATATCCTTTTCTGTTGAGTAAGCTGCAGATCCAATGACACCAATTATAAAAAGTGCAATACCGATATGTGCCACATACGCTCCGGTAAGCTTTGGGTTCCCTTTGATGATCTTTGTGGCAACCTCGATAT
>JAEXTR010000083.1 GCA_023406915.1 Bacteroidota bacterium | reverse complement strand
CTGAGCCGGATTTTGTGTATTGGCTGATTGAGGTTTCCAGTCGGGACTGAATTTCTTTGATTTTGCAATGGATGCTCTTTCGAGAACATTTTTGAGCACAGGATTGTTAGGAGGCAACTGTAGGATGTCCTCCAAAAGGCAGAGTTGACCCATCATGTCTTCATAGGCATCTTCGGTTTCCTGACCGGGTGGCGGATAGCTTGGAGGAAACCTATAGGGAAGTTGTTGTGCCGCATTCATCGGGTTAAAGTCGGAAAACGAGAAATGTGATGAGTCACCTGGGTCCTGATTTCTGTGGGTAAGCCGATACACAGGAACGGTAACAGATGCCATCAGACGGAGAGCAGTGAGTCTTTCATCGAGAGAGATAGCACCGTAGGCACCGGAGATGAATTTCTCACTGTACGTGAGGTAGAAGATGACAGATTTTTCGACACGTGTTTTAAACTTCTGATACGCCTCTTCCTTGTTAGGGTCTGCATGAGGGACTCTGGGTTTCAGGACTAACCTGTAAACAGGGAGCACCGTTGCCGAGAGTAGCCGCATAGCAGCTATGCGGTCATCATTGGTAGTGTCTTCAGAATCATCACAGAAGACTTCTTCCCCGGAGTCGAGGATGAAGGTGACGGACTGCTGGAGTCTCTCTGTGAGAGAGAGATCAGTAGAGGAGACTCCTTCAGCGGGCATGTCATTCTGTGTTGTTATCTGGTTCACGTTTTTTCAATTATAAAAAGTTACGGGGGCAAGATGGGGAAAAGGAGAAAGGGAAGATAGTGCGGAATCGCGGACGTTCGCGAAAGCGAACCGTTACGAGTTACGAGGGACAATCCTCCTTCGGCTGACAGGGTGACGAGGGACGTAAACGATGGACAATGAGCGGTTGAATAAAACCAACTCACCCTCCCATAGGGACTTTCAGCCTGCCCCCTCTCCTGGAAGTAGAGGGGGAGTAATCCTGCCAAAATAGCGGGTGAACTTTCGGCGGAGCCGCCGGCGGAGGATAATTTCCTCGAAGCGGGACAGGCACGACAGTAGACGGACAGGTTCCCAAATAACGGGACAGGCACGACATTAGACGTATCCGACAGGGGACCGACAGGGGATTCCGCTCACCAAAGGTGGGTAAACCTAAGGGGAATAATTTGAAATGGCTTGCAGGATAATCATTTTGTGATTAAGTTTAGCGGAAATTTTTCAGGTAATAACCATTACGACCGTTGTATTCAGAAAATATCTGGTATTTGTACTCTATCTCATCACGATACATGTACAACCATTCTATCATCATCATCAGGATGAACATGGAAATTTGAGCAGTTTTCTGCACACCCACATTTCGGATCAGATTCCGGAAGGTTTGCAGGATAATCATACCGGATTCCATACTGAAGAGAATGAGTATTTTGATGAGGAACACACCTCATCAATCACTGTTTTCAATACCTACACCATGTGTTGCCTGCAATACGGAATAGCCTTGTCTCATCCAGTTCCTATTGCAGAGCAGTCCCAATTCACGAAACAGAAAGATCAGGCGTTTCAATCTCTATCAAGGGATAAGTATGTCCTTGCATCAAAAAATCTACCGCCTCCCCGCTCTTAACTTCTCCTTTTAACCAAACACTTTTTAGTATTTCCTACATTAAATGACCGGAGGTCCCATGAGACTAATCTTCCAATTAGTCTTTGTGTTTCTTACATTTTCAGCAGCCTTGCTTTCACAGGATAGAGAAATTTTGACGATTGATGAAGCTGTACGACTGGCAATCGACAATAACCCTGAACTAAGGATACTGCGATATGAGCAGCAAAAATATGACGGTGCCGTAACATTAGCGGGTACCATTCCAAATCCAGAAATTGCATTTTACAGAGAGAGCCTCAGCGGAAACAGAATCAGTTTTAGTGAATGGACAATTTCGGGGAATGTGCCACTAAATTTTCTTTGGGAACGATGGAGTGGAATAGAGACTGCACATGCAAATTCGGAAGCAGCCAAAAAGCTATCAGAAAGAAGATTATCCGAAATTGTTGTAGCAGTTAAATCTGCGTTTGTACGCTATCACTACAAGAAACAGATACTTGAGAAACAGGAAAAATCACTGAAGCTCTTAGCAGAGATTCAGAAGTCAGCACTGGCACGGACTGAGGAAGGAGACATCAGTGGATATGATCAGCAGAGGATTCAGCTTGAATACCTCATGTACAAGCGAAAAGAAACCGAATCAAAAACTGAGCTCCAAAACGCCCGGAAAGAACTTATGCTGCTCATGATGCCTAAAGAAGCTGCGCCACCTTCGCAAACAGGTTTTGTACCGATCGAATTTACCAGAACAGCAAACCTGCAATCCCTGATCGAGTATGCAAAAGAAAACCGTCCTGATGTGCAGGCAGCAAATTATTACCAGCAAAGCAGGAGTGCACAGATTTCTCATAAGCAGTTGAAAATTATTCCTGAGATTACCCTGACGCTTGGCTACAAGAGTCAATCAGATAATCTAAAGGGTGCAGTCGTAGGATTTGGTATGGGGATACCATTTTTTGACCGGAAACAGGCTGAACTGACGATAGCTGAAGCAGAGTTACAGAAGGCACACACTGAGGTACAATCGAAGAAGCAGTCAGTGGAACTCGAAATTCTTAATACATACACTAATCTTGTTTCCTATGCAGAACAACTTGAGGAAGTAAGAGCTTTTACTTCTCAATCTACAGAGAACCTCATACAGTCTGCTGAGTATGCATATCTAGAAGGTGAAATGAGTCTGGTAGAGTTGCTGGATGCACTCAGGGCATATACCGAAGCCATACTATTACAACATGAATTATCTATACAGTTTCATATTAACTATTTCCAGTTTGAACTGGCAATTGGCAAGGAGATACAACAATGAAAAGAGCAGGATTGGTTTCAACACTTACCGCACTGGTAATCAGCGTGGTTTTTTCAGGTTGCGGCACGCATACCCATGATGAAGAAGAGCATCACCATGAAGCAGTTTCAGTTACCCTTTGGACGGACACACTGGAACTGTTTATGGAGTACCCTCAGCTTGTTACCGGCACCGAGTCCCCCTTCATCATCCATCTAACAGATATGCGTACCTTCATGCCAGTGACTGAAGGAGTACTAAAACTGCATTTTACTGAAAAGACTTCGGGTGAACAATTTACGCTTCAGTGTGATTCACCCACGAACCCGGGGATATACAGGCCTACCGTGATGTTCAGGAAACCCGGGAAGTATTTAATGACTTTACACTTGAAAGGGAATCAGGTTTCAGGAGCGATTACCGTTGACAATATTGCAGTTTACAAGGATACCGCTTCCGTGCCACATAATGATGGGCAGCATCAAGCTGAAGAACAAATCACCTTTCTGAAAGAGCAGCAATGGAAGATTGATTTCAGAACAGAACCTGTAGCAAAGAGGGAACTTGCGGGATCTGTAAGCTCTGTAGGAGAACTACAAACAAATCCAAGAATGTATGCAGAGGTTCCGGCTCCGGTTGAGGGATTTATCCTTGCTGAGCAAAGAAACAGTATCCCCCATATTGGTACATGGGTGAGTAAGGGAAGCGTACTGGTCTTTATTTCACCTCCATCGAATTCGGGTGCCGGATTGATTGACATCCGGAATGATTACATTCTGGCGAAATCAGAACTTGAGCGTGCCGAGCGGCTTTTAGCGAGGAAGGCAATTCCGCAAAAAAAATATGATGAAGCGAAACTGAGGTATGAGGCAAAGAAGGCGAGTTATGATGTGATTGCCAAACAGGCTGACCTGGATGAGTCAGATCCGCAAACTGATGCCGGATTTCGCTATCAGCTTACAGCTCCGATTGACGGCTATGTTGAAGAAATACATTTCCGGGTGGGGCAGGCGGTTTCCACCGGACAAAGATTATTTA
>JAEXTR010000021.1 GCA_023406915.1 Bacteroidota bacterium | reverse complement strand
TGCTTCCATAGGTCTCTGAGGATTATTCAGCCAAAGATCGCATCCTTCAACCAGATATCTGGCAACATTCATATCATAGTTTTCGATGAAAACGATCTTCTTCCGGAATGTTTCAGAGTTTGCGAAGCGAAAGATATTCTGAATAAAGTGTTTCCCTTGTGTATCCTGGGGGTGAGCCTTACCGGCAATGATTATCTGAACAGGATAGTCCGGGTTCAGTAAGAGTTCAGCAAGACGTTCCGGATCACGGAAAATAAGCGTTGCACGTTTATAGGTAGCAAATCTTCTTGCAAAACCGATGGTAAGGGCTGCCGGATCAAGCACTTCGCCGGCAAGGTGAAGCTGTCTGGCATCTCCACCCCGGTCAGCAATCTGTTGTCTGAGGCGCCTTCTGGTAAATGCCACCAGGCGCTCCCTTCTCCGCTCGTGGCTACGCCACAACTCTTCATCAGGGATTTTCTCAATATGTTCCCAAATCCTTGGAGTTGCCGGATCACTCAACCATTCTTCACCAAGGTAGCGGGTAAGTAATTCTTCCATCTCCGGTGCAAGATGAGAGCGTATATGCACACCATTCGTCACATGTCCGATGGGAATTTCATTAAACGGAATATCTTTGAAACCACCGACCCACATTTTCCTGGATACTTCACCATGCAGCTTTGCCACGCCATTGATATACCCGGAAGTATTCATTGCGAGATGTGCCATATTAAACCGGTCAGTATTTTCTTCGGGGGTGATTGTGCCAAGTCTGAAGAAATCCTGTTTACTTATCCCGGTTTCCTGCTGATATGAATTGCTGAGATATTTTTCAACCTGATGCTTTGAAAACATATCAATTCCGGCAGGAACCGGTGTATGCGTTGTAAAGATATTGGAATGATATCCGGCGTTCTTAGCCTCATCAAAGGTGAGTCCTTCTTCCTTCATGAACTGACGTATCCGTTCAAGCGAAAGAAATGCAGAGTGCCCTTCGTTCATGTGACATACATTCGGCTGGTGCCCTAATGCTTTCAATGCCCTGATACCACCGACTCCAAGAATGATCTCCTGTCTGATCCTTGTTTCAGTATCACCGCCGTACAGGCGTTCTGTAATTGCGCGCTGTTCTGGTGTGTTTGCTTCAAGATTTGTGTCAAGAAGGTAGAGAGATATTCTGCCAACTTTGATTTCCCAAAGCTGCATCGCCACTTCACCATCAGGCATTGAAACATGAACAGTAATGGGCTGATTCTTACCATTGGTGACAAGTTTCATTGGCTGGTTTTCAAAATCGTTTCTCTCATACCGCTCCTGCTGCCAACCTTCAGAGTTCAGATACTGCTGGAAGTATCCATCCTTAAAATTGACGCCAATAGCGACAAGGGGAATGCCAAGGTCACTGGCAGCCTTGAGGTGATCACCCGCCAGTATCCCCAATCCACCGGAGTACGACTGTAAACATTCTGTCAGTCCGAATTCAAAGGAGAAGTATGCAATCTGCATCTGCTCCAAATGAGGATAATTCCGGCTAAACCATGTTGGAGACTTCAGGTATGCCTGCAGGGCATCATGCGCGCGTTTCAGATGAGCCAGAAATCCCACATCAGAGGCTACCTCATCGAGCCGATCCTGAGAGATTCTGCCCAGTACAAGGACAGGATTATGGTGGGTAGACTCCCACAACTCAGGATCAAGCCTGTTAAAAAGGCTCCTGGACAGACCATTCCATGTCCAGTGAAGATTATACGCTAGTGCACGGAGTGGCTCCAGCTGAAAAGGGAGCGAAGGTACCACACGGTATGTGCTGATAAACTGCAAAATGACTCCAAACGAAAATAAGATGCAATGGTACAGGCATAATATACCCTGTACAACCCTTTAAAATATCGTGTAGTGGAATATAGTGCAAGCATTATTTTTGATTTTAATACTTCATTTTCTTAAGAAAAACTCTTATTCCCACCGAACTATTTCACCGAACCCGCCCATCATTCTCATGATCCGCTTATCACAAAAACAGATTGCGACAGCTTTTGCTGTTGTACAAAAAGCGGTTCTCACGTAATTTTCATTGTAACATTATTCACCAACAGGCAGAAGTGTATGAGCGGAAAAATAACCCGAAGAAACTTTCTGGAAACCGCTGCTAAAGGTATGGCAGCTGTAGCCTTCATTCCTCCCTTCCTGCATAACTCATCAGGCGAGGCATTTATGAAAACACCGGATAGTCATGGTTCTCTATCAGAGTATCTTGACCATTTCAACGTTACTGAAGCGATGATCAGAGAGGTAATGGCTGACGCCCTGTCAAAAGGCGGCGATTACTGTGACCTGTATTTCCAGCATGCAATCAGTAATTCGATTGGCCTGGAAGATAAGCTGGTAAACCGTGCGTTTACCAACATTGATCTTGGTGTCGGTATCAGAGTCCTCAAGGGGGACCAGACCGGTTACTCCTTCACGGAAGATCTTTCATTACAGTCAATGAAGACCGCTGCAAGAACCGCAGCTGCAATTGCTGACGCCGGAAAGAAACTTCCGCCTCAGAAGTTTACGATGGAGAAAATCCCCGGATACTACCCTATTAAGACCTCCTGGGAAACTGTGGGAATTGATAAGAAAATCCCCTATCTCGAATCGATCAATGAAAAGGTGATGGCAGGAGACTCGAGGATCATCAAGGCTTCCGTCAGTTTTTCAAACTCCACTACGTATAACCTCATCGTTACCAGCGAAGGTAAAATGTATTATGACTACCAGCCGATGAGTCAGCTTTCAGCCTTCTGTACTGCTGAGCAGGATGGTAAACGTGAGCAGAATTATTTTGACCTTGCCGGCAGATATGGTATTGAGTTTTTCAGCCCATCAAATATAGACCGTATTGCGAGTGAATCAGTTCGGCGTACTATAGAACTCTTCAAGGCTGTGAAACCAGAAGCCGGAGAAATGGAAGTTGTGCTGGCAGCAGGCAGTTCAGGCATTTTACTTCATGAAGCAATCGGGCATGGAATGGAAGCTGATTTTAACCGGAAAGGTACATCCATTTTCAGCGACAAGATCGATAAAAAAGTGGCAAATGATTTCGTTACGATCATTGATGATGGCACAAATCCCAATGTTCGCGGCAGCATCAACATTGATGACGAAGGTAATGATTCCCAGAAAACCTATCTGGTTGAAAACGGTATTCTGCGCAGCTATCTGCACGACCGTATTAGCGCCCAGCACTATGGCGTAAAGCCAACCGGAAACGGAAGAAGGCAATCATTCAGGCACATTGTCTTGCCAAGAATGCGTAACACCTATATGCTTCCCGGACCTCATAAGAAGGAAGAGATCATTAAGAGTGTGAAGAAAGGAATCTATGCCGAGACATTCACGAATGGTCAGGTAATGATCGGTGCAGGCGACTTTACATTTTATGTTAAGAGCGGATTCCTGATTGAAAACGGTGAAATCACCAAACCTATCAAGGATGTTAACATCATCGGCAATGGTCCCCAGGTATTGAAGGACATCACGATGGTTGCTGATGACTTTGAAATGGCTGAAGGCGGCTGGACCTGTGGTAAGGACGGACAGGGAGTACCTGTTTCAATGGGTCAGCCAACACTTAAAGTAGCCAAAATCACGGTTGGCGGAACAACAGGAAAGGCATAATGATGAAGCAAGATAATGTAGACTATAAAGAACTTGCCCAGTGGGTTATTGACCGTGCTAAATCAGCCGGGGCTGATCAGTCTTTCGTATCTCTCAGCAAGAACAGATCTGTCAGCATCTCATACAGAGATCAGAAACTGGAGGAACTGAAAGAAGCCACGCAGGCTTCACTTTCCCTGCAACTGTACGTTGATCATCGTTATTCTGTCAATTCAACGAATGATCTCCGCAAGGAGTCGCTCGCACTCTTTATTGATGAGGCGGTTGCCGGTACAAAGTATCTTTCCAAGGACCCGCACCGTGAATTAACTGATCCCTCCTATTACCCAACGAAAACAGACATTGATCTTGAACTGGTGGATGATAAATACTCTGCCCTGGAGACCGATAAGCGCCTTCAGATCGTGAAAGAAATAGAGGCTGCTGCCATGGGTGCCTCACCGCATCTGATCACTGCATCATCGTATATTAGTGATGGCATCAGTGAGTCATTATCGATGAACAGTCTTGGGTTCCTTGGTGTCAGTAAGTCAACATACTACGCAGTTGGTGCCGGTGCTACGGTAAAAGACGGTGATTCAGGCCGTCCGGAAGATTACTCCAGTGCCGTTACCCGCTACTTCAAGGATTTGCCTACATTGGCTCCCCTGGGGTCAGAGGCCGTGAAAAAAGCTGAACGAAAGATGGGACAGCGGAAGATAGCATCCGGAAGTTATCTCACCTTGATTGAGAACCGGACTGCCGGCAGGATGGTAGGTGTACTGCTGGGGCCTCTTTCTGGTCGTGCAATTCAGCAGAAGAGCTCATTCCTGGAAGGGAAAAAAGGTCAGCAGATCACTTCTTCGAAATTCACCCTGACCGATGATCCGTTTGTTAAGAAGGGTTTAGCATCGCGACTGTTTGATGGTGATGGTATTGCGGCACGTAAGCGCAATATTATTGAAAACGGTGTATTGCAGGAATACCTGATTGACAATTATTATGGCAGGAAACTGGGTATGGCGCCTACTGGTGCATCCACATCCAACCTCCGCCCTAATTATGGTACCAGATCATTCGATGAAATCATAAAGGATATCCAAAAAGGTATCGTAATCACCGGGTTTATTGGTGGTAATTCAAATCCCACGACCGGTGATTTTTCGTTTGGTATTGTCGGGTATTTAGTAGAGAATGGTGTCATGGTTCACCCGGTCAATGAAATGAACATAACCGGTAATGTACTCGATTTCTGGAAAAATCTTGAAGAGATTGGAAACGACCCATACCAGTATTCTTCACTGCAAATGCCGGCAATGGTATTCAAGGATGTACAATTCAGCGGTCTGTAATTAGACTTTCAGTTGATTTCAGGTGATCCCTTTCTTAACAGGAAGGGATCACTAGTTTTAAAAGGTAGTGTGTGATAAAAAGATTACCATCAGGCCGTAAAAGTATTGGAATCTCTGCCTGAGATCCTCGCTTCAACAAAATATACAACAGCCCCAATCAGACAGATTCCAAGTCCAACCAGTGACTCCTCAGGCTTGTACACCAATCCATAAACCAGAATCCAGAGATTGACCAACAGAAAAAACGCCCAGGTCACAGGGTATCCGAACATTTTGTATGTGCGCGGCAAATCAGGTTTTTTGATTCTGAGTATAAGGACACCAACTACAGTAAGAAAGGTGAAAAGATTGAGAGAAAAGCCAATAAATACAATCACCCTGTCAAAGGTAGCGGTGATGATATACAGCAGGGAAAGGATTGCCTGAGTATAGATTGCGAGCTGCGGGATTCCCTTGCTGTTATGCTTTGCGAGGAACCGAAGAGTCTTTACATTCTTTCCAAGAACCTCATTCACCCTGGGGCCTGCAAGGATCATAGAACTTATTGTAGAGATAAGGAGAAGGGATATTATCCCGCCCATAAATTTCCCGGTTTCAAGTCCAAATACAGTGTCTGCGAAGATATAACCAATTTCAACCTTACCCTGCAACTGTTCAACCGGTACAGCCATCATAAACACCATATTGATCAGAACGTAGAGCAATGTTACAATAAACGTACCTGTAATCAGACTCAAGGGGATGTTGCGTTTTGGGTTTGCAATCTCGCCAGCCATATACGCTGAGGCGTTCCAACCTGAATAACTGTAGGTTACAAAGAACATCGACACCGCAAATGCAGGGGTTATCATCTCGGCAAAAGACTGATCTGACGGAATAAATGACACCCCGGAAGCATTGCCAAACAGGAGTCCCGCGGCAATGAGTGCAATGATTGCAAGAATTTTTAGCGCAGTAAAGCTGATTTGCAGAATTGAGCCTGTTTTCCGGTCCGTGGAATGCACAAAGGAGAGAACAAGAACCAGGAAGACGGCGAGGAGCATTGATACATTAATGGGAAAGCCCTCACCCATTAGCGTAGAGATACCGAAGGTGGCATCGAAGTACTTTGAAAACGCAATGGAAGCAGCGGCAACCGGGGCAGCAAAACCAATCAGGAAAGATACCCAACCTGACAGAAAGCCGATTGCCGGGTGGTAAATACGGGAAAGATAGTTGTACTCACCACCCGACTCCGGATAAATAGTGCCTAATTCCGAATATGCAAAAGCACCGAAGAGACTGATAATGCCTCCGAGCAGCCACAACACCACAATTGAAAAACCGGTTTGGATATCAAAAACCTGAAAACCAAGACTAGTGAATATCCCCGTACCGATCATGTTAGAAATTACTATTGAAGTAGAAGTGGTGAACCCGAATTTGTGCTGCATTATTTTACTCTGATCTTCTGTCCTGCTTTTATTTTGTCACCTTTAATACCATTCAGCTTCTTCAGTTTTGAAACGGAGATTCCGTTTTTCCGTGCAATAGTTGAAAGGCTTTCGCCTCTTCTCACCGTATGCGAAGAAGATTTTGACTTTGACTTGGTGTATCGTGAGGTTGCTGTATAATTACCTCTTCGCGACTTTGTATACCGGCTCTTGCCTTTGTTTGAGGCATACATCAGATCTGGCTTGATTGTCAGGACACTGCTTAGCAATTCACCTGAATCAAAGTTTACGATCTTCGCCGGGTCCATTGCCTTCCCCATGAATCTGATTTCATAATGAAGGTGTGGTCCGGTTGATCTGCCAGTGTTCCCACCCAGACCAATAACATCACCTGATTGCACATACTGATTAGGTTCAACCAGTATAGAGCTTAGATGTCCGTACAATGTCTCTAATCCATTGCAGTGCCGTATCACAACAACTTTGCCGTATCCGTAGCGGGAGCTTTCAACGAACCTGACTTTTCCGCTAAATGAGGAACGGATTGTGTCACCTGTTTCCAGATCAATATCCATACCTGCATGGTACCAGGTGAAACCACGGTTAATTGGTCCCATCAAAGGTGGCGTATAGGGATTATTCTCGTCAACAAGGGTAATCCTTGCAGGCAGAAAACTATTTATATTTGAAACACCATAGGAAAACAGTACCTCGGTGTTCCAGTTTTCATTGAATACCCTTTCGCAATCCTGAGGGAAAAGTGCAAGAGCAATACTATCACTAATATCGTGATCAACATCCAATTCACTGAGATCAGGATTGAATGGCCTGGAGGTATCATCATCCACGATAGATTCATGAACATCTGTAATACCCTGCAGGATATCTTCGTCGGAAGCTTCATCATCAAACTCTGCCTCGGTGTACATTTCTGAATCACCGAAAACGATTGTCAAAGCGATGGTGTGGTCTAAGGTTTTATAGGTTCCATCCTTAAATAACACAATCACTCTTCCATCAGCAGTGTACGATGTGTCAGCTACCGGATTCTCCGCAACAGCCTGCGCCCGGACTGGCAGAGCACACAATAGAATAAACAATAAAATAAAGTATGATTTATAATGCAATAGGGGCCTCCTATCGTTTTGTTGATAAAATCAAATTGGACTCTCCGTGCCTCAGGTTATAGCCAATCTTAAATTCAAATGTTCCCTTCAGATTAAGACGATCGAATTCCTTTTTTAGATCCGGCTGAAAGTAACCATAAAAAAGGTCAATGATGCGGGTGTATTTACCGAACAGCTTCACATCCCATACATTCTTTTCAAAAAAACGGTAGGGTATTCCACTATCATCCTGTAATACGAGCGACACATTCTTCAGCATATAATCCTTCATCACGGTAAAGGGTGGTTTATGCAGCAGGTATGATGCTGACTTCAGGAGTGATACTTTGTCCTGAAATGTGTCAACAAACCTGAGGAATCCGGTCTTTTTAGCCAGGCCCTCATTCGACAGATCAACTGAGAAGTAATACAGCGTACGCAGCGGACTACCATTGATAGAGTATGTTATTTTGTAGGCAGGTGCCTTTCCGGGCTTTTCAGACCGGACGGAGCCATCATCATTCACATCAAAGTAAGTGATCTCAGATATCGTGCATCCGGAAAGAGCCATGTAGAAGAGCACTGCATGAATAGTGCCATTCAGATCGATGGCATTAAACTCTTCTGCCATCCTCTTGGTCATAAAATAACCCAGTCGATTACTGTAATGGATTGATTTATGCAATTTATCCAGATAGGCAGTGACTTCCCGTCTGTTGGTGGTATCAATGCTTTCCACGCTGCCGGCAGGTTCAAGTCCAATCATGATAATGGTATGCACATCAGGGAAAAATGCATTTGCATACAGGAAATCAGCGCCGGCAAATGGATAAAACAGTGTTTTACTTTTTTGATTGCTCAGATATCCCACTGAATCAGCCCAACGTTGGATTGGGTATACTTTCTCATTCAATACCGTGTTCCATTCACGGTTCACCCGGGCCGCATAGTTTTTCCAGACAGTATCCTGCACATAGGCAGTGAAATACCGTCCCGGATCCTTTCCGGCAATGAACTGAGAAAATGAATTGTAATAGTTGGCAGTATCCAGAACAGGGGGTGTACCACTTCCGTTTTCTGTATTACCAGTTGTTGCCCCTGGTACAGTTGGCTTTGTGACATTGAAATACACGATTAATGTAACAAGAATCGCAGCGGTAACCAGGTAAAAAATCTTAGTTTTCATCTGAACACAGTCCAAAGAATAAATTTGTGAATGACTTATAAAAATAATCAAAAATATTTTGATGTCTGAGGATAAAATCCCCCCTCAAAACGCTGATATGATGAGAATTTCACCAGATCTAACCGTATCAATAGTCACTGTGCTATTATTGATTACGATTTCAGTTGCCGCCATAGCGTTACAATCGTATAGTTTTGCCCTTCCGCTTACTTTTTTGACCGGCAATACAAAATTTCTTATTTCGATCCCCTGCTTTGCTGGGTACAGAATCAATCCGGTAAGACTACCTCCGGCATCTTCAGGCATCCACCACGCAAAATGGTCATTTACGTAC
>JAEXTR010000383.1 GCA_023406915.1 Bacteroidota bacterium | reverse complement strand
CCACAACCCCTACAATCCGGAATCCGGCATACCCGGCAGAAACAATGATCGGCTGATACTCAGGATTCTCTGAGTGGAGCTCAACTGCATCCGGGCGCTTGAAAAACCTCTTCACAATGGCACCATCATCCAGCACAGCCACCACAATATGACCATTCAGCGGCGCAAGCTCCGAATTCACAATCACAATATCACCGCTGAAAATGTAGGCATCCTTCAAACTATCCCCCCGTACCCTCAGAAGGAATGTTCCCTCGGGCATACGGATAATGGAAGGCAGCTCCGCAATATCAATCGCATCAGGATAAATAGTGATCGGGTTACCGGCTGCCACTTCACCCAGTATAGGACGGGGGATAAACATCTTATCAGTCAGCGTCACCTCTATACTGCGTGATAAACCAGGGTTCCTTTTCAGATACCCCTTCCTTTCCAGGGCTGTGATATGCTGCTGCACCGTTGAGCGGTTCTTATACCCGAACCGTGCTGCAATGTCTGCCAAAGTCGGGGGAATACCCCGCCCTGTGCGGCATTCAACAATATAATCAAGGATATTGCGCTGAATTTCTGTCAGTTCTTTCGACATAACTCTTACTTTCGCACTCTTTTGAAAAAATACCATACATTTGTATGGTATTATACAAAGAAGATCATGAAATGTCAAGAGAGAAAAGAATAGAATTTCCCTTCCCCATAGTCCGTCAGCTGCCGGATCATACGGTTCACCTGAAAATTTAATGGCAATTTTAATAAACAAGCATTTCACATTTACAATAGCGATTGAAGCCTCAAGTGATACTCTTTCCGTTATCATTCTATTACTTTCCAGTACTAGCAGAACTTCAATCCTATTACGAACTCAAGAGTCAAGTCATCCCCCCCTTAACGAAGTGCTGAAGGGGGGGAATTTTGAGGGGGAGTTTGTCTTTTCTTTTGTTAGACCAATGCAACTCATTGTTCGCTACCTGATCAAACTTCGCCACTCCTTTTTCAATTGATCCGATCGTACCTTTCTCTGGATAGGGCTAATCCTTCTCCAAACCTCCGCCGAAGGAGGAATCAATATTTGCCACATTTCCCTCCCCTCCCCATCATCTTTTCCCGCCATTCATCCCGATTTCACTTTCATGGATACTTCCCATAAACTATTTTTCGGCGATTCTCTCACACAACCCTTTTCATCACACATCAGGAGCAACTATGCAGCCGGCATTATATGCTGACGCATTAACGAAACAATTTGGCAGCAGAACCGCCGTCGATAACCTTTCTTTCGAAATCAGGGAAGGCGAAATCTTCGCATTGCTGGGTCCGAATGGAGCCGGAAAAACAACTACCGTACGTATGCTGATGAATATCATACAACCCGATTCCGGTACGATCAGATTCAACCTTGCTGGTGGAAACGGCAACTCCTTCCCCGCAGCATCAGAGCTTGGCTACCTTCCTGAGGAACGGGGATTGTATCAGGAGGTCCCTATCTGGAAAACACTTGATTTCATGGGTGCCATCAGGGGTATGACCCGTACCAATGCAAGGTCAGCCGCCGACCAGTGGCTTGAAAAACTTGGACTCTCAGACCGTAAAAATGAAAAACTCAACGCCCTGTCAAAAGGGAATCAGCAGAAGATTCAGTTCATCTCGGCAGTATTGCACAATCCCGGATTCCTTATTCTTGATGAACCTTTCTCCGGTTTCGACCCCTTGAATCAGGAAACATTCCTCTCCATTATCAGGGATCTCAGCCGCCAGGGTACCACCATACTCCTGAGCGCCCACCAAATGCATCTGGTGGAACGCATCGCTGACCGGGTTCTCCTCATCAACAATGGAAAAGAAGTCGCCTCCGGCACCGTGCACGATATTAAAGCATCCTTTGCGTCTTCCGGCAGATTGTTCGTAACGCTTGCTGACAGCACCTCTCCCGATACATTTTCCGGACTTGCGGGAATCGATAAATATGAACCTGTCCAGGGGAGCGAATTCATGCTGACCCTCAAAAACGATGCAGTGTTAAATGAAGTAGTGAAAGCCGTTACAGAATCAGCCCCGATAACCGCCATCAGAACTGAACACTACTCATTGCACGATATTTTTATTGAATTGATTGGCGGAGGGAAAGGAGCTGAATATGAGCAGGAATAAATCATCCATGGGTATGGTGCTTACCGTTGCAAAATGGGAATTCGGCAGATGGTTTAAGATCAAAGAGCAAATTCTTACCATACTCTTTGGTGCATTGCTCAGTCTGCTGATATTTGGCGGAGTGGCACTACTGGCACCGGATAAAGGGAAACCGGATCACCTTACACTCGTCAATCCCTCAGGGTATTCGTTCCGGCTGATCGATACAAGCGCGGTACTGCTGCATCCTGTCAGCGATGTAGAAAATGATCTCCTTATGCAGCGCCTTGAAGCCGATGAAACCGATGGTATCCTGTTTATCATCTCGCCTGACTCTTCTGTCTTGACGGTAAAAAAAGACCCCGCATGGAGCGGAATGGTGCAGGCGTCCCTCAATGCCTTCAGAATGAACCACGCGCTTCAGCAAAGTGGTTTGAATGACACTGCACTGCAAAACATTTTTGCACCAATGAATCTGAGTATGAACCTGACCGAAGATGCAGGTGAAAAAGCCAGTGCTTCCGAAAAAGTAACTGCTGGCGTATTCATCGGACTCATGATGGTAGGCATCTTTCTCGGACTCGCCTATCAGTTCGTTGCAATCACCGGTGAAAAGCAATTACGCATTACCGAAGTCATTGTATCGGCAATCAGTCCGCAAACATGGATCGATGGAAAGATACTCGGCATATCACTCCTCTCACTGGCACTGATGATAACATACTCACTGACATCGGTTATCTTTGTGATCGTATCATCATTCCTCGGCAGCAACTGGAGCCTTCCGGTATCATTGTCCAATCCCCTGTTGGTTTTACAGTTATTACTGTTAGCAATCAGCGGATTCTTTTTCTGGAACACCTTTTTTTCAGCAGTAGCAGCCACCATCAATGATCCCAACACCTCAGCCCGCGGATCATTAATCATGGTGCCCGTACTCCCCGTTACACTGGCATTCTTTGCATTCGGCAATCCCGATTCATTGTTTATGATCGTGATGTCATTGTTCCCCGTTACAGCAGCCCCTGTCATGTCCGCCAGATTAGTCTTAACTCAAGTTTCAGTATGGGAATTTCTTGCCGCACTCATCTTATTAAATGGTGCGACCTGGTTATTACGCCGTGCAGCCGGCAGGATATTTTCCCTCTCAATCCTTATGTATGGAAAAGAAGCATCACTGGGTGAGATTGCCAGATGGTTAAAAAAATCATAAAAGCATATTGGACCATGTAACAACAGTACAAAGCCCCAATTCAGGTTCACGATCGATTTAATTATTGAATATGTGATTCACTGATACTTCAATGGTGGACTCCGTCAACTGACGGATTAACCGAAGGGATGTCGTTCGCTGACAAAGAACTCAAAAAAAAAATTAAAACCCGAAATAAAAATTGCTTGACAAAAACAGGAATAAGTCCTAAATTTAAGTTCTCAATTGAATTGATTATTCAATTTGTGATTCCACGATAGCTTAATGGTTGAGTCCGTCAGCTGACGGATTAACCGAAGGGTCGACCATCACTTTATGATTCCGCGATAGCTCAATGGTGGAGCATTCGGCTGTTAACCGAAGGGTTGCAGGTTCGAGTCCTGCTCGCGGAGCAAAAAGGTCTGAAGAAATTCAGACCTTTTCTTGTTTTAAAGCGTCGCAGACCCGATTCGTTAGCTATCGGACTGCTAGCATAACTTCAAACAATATGACTTGGTTATTCCCTCACCAGCGGATTCACAGCTATAACCTTCACTACTTATGTCCTCTATTCAAAAACATTCGATAAAATCTACATCGGACATTTGGAGCTTGTTCAATGGAGTATCCGTCAGCTGACGGATACTCCTAAGATACTTCCAGTATTATTGGCAATTATATCAAGTCATTTTTTATGTTTCCTGTTGATTCTCCACCGGTATTTTAGGTGACCATATTATGTATATTAAATGTTTAAGACTTCCTTTAGGATGTTGAATTCCATCTCCTACTTTTTTATATATATTTTTGGCTTTTTGCTATTTTTTATGTTAATGATTCACATACTTTAGGTGCATAATGAAGGATGATAAAATTAAATACACTCGAGATGAATTGTATGCTGAGGTTTGGAAAAGGCCAATAAGAGATATAGCAAAAGACTTAAATATCTCAGATGTTGGTTTACGGAAAATTTGTATAAAAATGGACATCCCTTTACCTGTAGCTGGTCACTGGAGTAAGATAAAAGTTGGGAAAATTATAAAAATACCTCAGTTGCCTGCCATAAAAGATAATACCCTAGAAGAGTATACTTTCATTACTCAAGTGAAAAAGAAAATTGAATTTTCTGAAACAGCAAAAAATGTTTATCATGATTTAAAAAAGCATACACTTCAAACCACAACAAATAAAATACATCCATTAGTTAAGGAAACCTCTGATCTGCTAAAAAAAGGATTTATTGTAGATGGAAGAGTGGTAAACAACGAAAAGCAACATTTAAGCATCTATGTTAGTAAACAACAATTACCCAGAGCCCTTAGTATATTCAATTCCTTGATCATAGAACTGGAAGAAATGAATTTCAATGTACTTTGTGGTAAAGAAGGTACTATTGTTATGGTAGATAACGAGAAAATCCCAATACTTATCAAAGAAAAAATGCAAAGAGAAGCACTTCCCAAAGAACATCCTTATAGTTTTACCTTATATAAATATATTCCGACAGGGAAATTATTTTTATCTATTGGAGAGTTCTTTACAGATACGGCTATCAGAAGAAATTTTGGTGATAATCAGCTAATGAAAATAGAAGATAAAATTAGTGATTTTATTTCAGCTTTGATTATTGCTTCACAGGCTATAAAGGAGCGTAATCGCAAATTAGCAGAATTGCATAGAATATTTGAAGAGAGACGAAAAGCAGAAGAAGAACAAAGGAGGCTGTTACAGTTAGAAAAAGACAGAATGGAAAAGCTTCAAAAGATTATTGATAATTGGGAATTTTGTCAGAAAACTAATTCATTTATAGAAGAATATAAATCGAGAATGGTAGATAAACAGGTACCCGAAGAAGAACTAAAAAAAATTGAAGAATGGATAAAATGGGCTCAGGAATTTGTCGAAAAGAATAATCCAATTAATAACAGCCTAAAATTGAATCATTGAAGTACTTCTTGAAATCTCTAAGCTAACTCTGCGAAATAAAAGCAATATTATATTATAATTTCTTCATCTAAACTGTCCAGCGAATACCATTCAACAGGAATAAGTTTCTCATTTCCCCTCCATCTACTCACCACTGCTTCCTGAAACCATTCATCTTTAATATCAGCATGATCTGTAATTATAATTTGAAAATTAGGGGCAAGTATATCAACAATTTCAAATAGAAATTTATACATTCTTTTTACCGCTTCTCTATCTTCATTTAGTACTTCAGAGCTGTTATCCAAGGGATCTGCAGGGAAATACACTTGTGAGGGTTGATCTAAAAATAAAAACCTTGGGACAGGTCGGTTTTGTTTAACAAACCACTTATGTAAAGCGCTGTGTACAATTAAATGAAGACCAACCCAATTTTCTCCACTCCCCATTTTATCTAATGGTACTGGTCCATATTCTGTATCAGCAACTACCGTCAATTTTTTTATATCAAATCTGAGGATGTTTTCAGAGTGCTCTAAATCCAGATTCTTTGACCACTTTGTTATATCTGCGCTGATTATAGAAAGGATAGATACAATCTTTTCTTGTAGACGTTCACTACTAATAGATGTTTCAATAAAATCAATTTCTGATAATATATTTTGTATACTTTCCATCAATGAACTTGTGGAATCTACTTCAGGAACACTTTCTAAATATAACTGTATTCGACCTAGAATAAATGATCGTCTGTTAGATCTATCTGATAATTTCTGCAATCTGTTGTCAGATTTCTGTATTGCAGAGATTCTCTCTCTATTTACAATCAGTTGCTGTTTAATAGAACTAAGTTCGTTATTTATTCTTGAAACTGTACTATCAAATTTTGATGAAATCTCCTCAGTATTCCTGACTTGCTTTACGAATTTATCATACGAATTCCTTAACAATTGTATAGATGGTATCTTCTCTTCAGACAAATTGCTTTCACACAAGGGACATTTTTTAGCTTCATTTCCATCCTCATCAAATTCTAATAGGTTCGCAGTTTTTAGTCTGGCAGTATGTGATTGGACTTCAGAGGAATACTCATTTTTATCGCTCATTAATGATAACATCGCACTTTGTTGATCTTTTAAATCCTTTTGTTTCAATATGAGATCATCTCGTTCCATTTGAAGTTGCTGATACATCTCATCTTCAAGTTGTATCTCTTCTTCTGGATTTACAGTATTTACTAGAATATACTTCAAAGCCTGGCGATAATCTTCCCAAGACTCGGGTTTGTTATCAATACTATACATCCCTGCATTTGCTGCTTCTGTAAACAACATTTGGGCTTTAGAATATCCTTCACCAGTTATATTTTCTAACTCCACCTTTCTTCGTT
>JAEXTR010000298.1 GCA_023406915.1 Bacteroidota bacterium | reverse complement strand
CGCTCACCGACGGTTGTGTCCTCAGATTGATCGCAGATTATTCTTTCACCAGTATTGATGACGAAAGAGATGGACTGAGCCAGCATTTCGTCGAATGACTCCTGTGTGAAGTTTGCGTTATGTTGGGTATCGGGTATCAAGTGATCCTGGTTGTAAAAAATGTACGGCGTAAAGATGGGGAAAAGGAGAAGGGGAAGAAAGTACGGAGGTGCGGACGGTCGAAATTATGGACAATGGATAATTCCCGAATAGCGGGACAGGTGATTCCGCCACAGGCGGAGATACGGGTTACTGAAGATGGTTATCACGGTCCACCGTCAGCGGAACATCTTAAAGCATTCTTAGCAACTGTGAGAACCTGACGAGCCAGGAATGGGTGTGATAATCATGGCGATTGTGTATGATGTAATGATAGAAGTTCTGTATGATGGTACGAAGAATCAAAAAAGTTCATTTGTTGGGGCGTTTGCGCTATGCATAAATACCGAAAAATATCGTACTTTTCTCTTGTTGATGTCACATTTCTATTATCCATCAGCAGTACCGGGCGCCTGATAAAATAAAAAGTCATTTTGTACTGGATGTGATAATATAGTTTGATTGATAATGCGGAATCCATATTGAATATAACGCCATATCATGCTAAGTACTTTGCATACGAGCTAACCAAAAGAAGTCCATCAGATAGTGTACAAAAACTAGTAACTTCTTTAATGGATGCGCAGGTTGACCTAAACCCACACCAGGTAGAGGCAGCATTGTTCGCCTTCAAATCGCCGCTTTCATCTGGTGCGATCCTTGCGGATGAGGTTGGGTTGGGAAAAACCATAGAAGCTGGACTTGTAATCTCGCAAAAATGGGCAGAGCGTAAACGCAGAATACTTATCATAACCCCTGCAAACCTGAGGAAACAGTGGAGTCAGGAACTTCTTGATAAGTTTTTCTTACCCTCAACTATACTCGAACAAAAATCCTTTAAAGAGGAGATTGCCAAAGGAAATTTTAATCCTTTCATAATGCAGTCTCTCGTTATATGCTCCTATCAGTTCGTGCAGAAGCATTCCCATTATATAAAGGCAATCAACTGGGACCTGGTTGTGATTGATGAAGCCCACAGACTGAGAAATGTCTATAAACCTTCGAATAAAATTGCCAATGCTATTAAGGCGGCTTTATACGATAAACCGAAGCTCCTTTTAACTGCCACACCCCTTCAAAATTCACTACTTGAATTGTATGGTCTCGTAAGTATCATTGATGAGTTTACATTTGGTGATCTGGATAGCTTTAAGACGAAATATGTCCGTGCAAAAAATGAAGCGGTTTTCGGTGAATTAAAACAAAGACTTCAGCCAATCTGCATCAGGACTTTACGAAAACAAGTTAAGGAATATGTCAAATACACAAAGCGAATTCCAATACTCCAGGAGTTTTATCCGACACACGAAGAACAACGGCTGTATGACCTGGTTTCGGGTTATCTTCAGGAGGAAAACCTTTACGCATTACCAGCCAGTCAGCGAAAACTGATGACACTTATTCTCAGAAGACTACTTGCCTCTTCAACTTTTGCTATTTCCGGTACTCTGGAAGCACTTGCTACAAAACTTGATGATATTGTAGCGAATTCTTCTGAACCAATATCCCAAGATGAATTAAACATTGTTGCAGAAAACTTTGAGACCTATGATGAACTGCTTGATGAATGGGATGATGAGGATGAGGAGACAGAATCTGTCAGAAGGTATTATTCACCTGAGGATATTGCTGCCATAAAAAAAGAAACGGCAAGGCTAAAAGAATTTTGCAATCTTGCAAGTTCCATTAAGAAAAATTCAAAGGGTGAAGAGCTGCTCACTGCACTGAAGCGTGGACTCAGCGAAGCAGAGCGATCAGGTGCTCCAAGAAAAGCTATCATCTTTACCGAGTCTACAAGAACACAGAAGTACCTGCTTACCCTGCTACAGAATACAGAATTCCGGGACAAGATGGTACTGTTTAATGGCACGAATACTGATCCACTTTCAAAAAGAATTTATAACGAATGGCTTGGCAAGACACACGGGACTGATCGTGTGACAGGATCGAAAGCGGTTGACATCAGATCAGCACTTACCGATTATTTCAGAGATGAAGCAGAAATAATGATTGCAACAGAAGCTGCTGCTGAGGGAGTGAATTTACAGTTTTGTTCGCTGGTGGTGAATTACGATCTTCCATGGAATCCGCAGCGGATAGAGCAAAGAATCGGGCGCTGCCACAGATACGGACAAAAATACGATGTTGTTGTGGTAAACTTCCTGAATAAATCAAATGCTGCGGATGTAAGAGTCTATGAATTGTTAGCCGAGAAATTCCAGTTATTCAATGGTGTTTTCGGAGCAAGTGATGAAGTATTGGGAATAGTTGAAAATGGAGTTGATTTTGAAAAGAGAATAATGGAGATTTACCAACTATGCAGAACAGAAAAGGAGATTCAGGAATCGTTCGATGCACTTCAAATGGAACTGGAGACGCAGATCACTGAAACTCTGCTCAGCACAAGGCAAAAATTGTTTGAAAACTTCGATCCGGAAGTAGTGGAAAAGCTCAAGGTGCGTGAGGTAGAAAGCAAGCAATTTCTTACCCTCTATCAGGAATGGTTACTTCATATTACGAAGTATTACCTGAAAGGCTACGCTGAATTTGACACAGCGAACGGTTCATTCATTCTGAAGCGGAATCCTTTTCCAGACGAAAACATACACCAGGGGCCCTACTTTATCGGCAAACTGCAAGATGATGCTAATCTCTACCGTATTGGACACCCACTAGCTAAGCGAATCATTGAGGCGTGCAAATCGTATAAGGCTGAAGCAGTGGAGATAGTGTTCGATTATGCAAAAAGTCCCTACGACAGAATTGCAATAATCGAAGAATTTACCGGCAGTGGCGGCTGGCTTGTGCTTTATTCCATTACACTCTGTAGTTTGGAATGCGAGGATGTGCTGGTATTCAGCGGGATTACCGATACAGGGCAAAAGCTTGATCATGATCAGTGCAGAAGGCTGTTTGCGCTCGAGGGTACCGTCAATCAGATCATTTCTGGACGCACGCATTATCCAACTATTCTTCGTGATACAATTGAAGAGACAGCAAATCAGCTTCTGAAAAAGCTGGAAGCAAAAAACAAGAAATATTTTATCGAAGAGACCGAACGGATAAATAAATGGGCTGAGGATATTATCAGCGATGCAGAAAATGACATTAAAACCACGAAGGGGAGGATACGGGAGCTGAACAGACAGCTCCGAAGAATCGAAGTCCAGGAAGAAATCCTCAAGATCAACCGCGAAATACAGGAACTTGAGAACAGAAAAAGGAAGCAGCGACAGAAAGTATTTGAAATTGAAGATGAAATTGAAAGAAAACGGGATGAAATTATCAACGATATTGAAGAGAAAATGCAATTACGAATTGAAAAAGAGGAGCTTTTTCGAATACGCTGGTCTCTGAAGTAGGATCGTTCAACCAAGGAAACATCCAATAACTTCATAACCCGAATACACAGAATACAAGAGATATTAACCCCAGAGCAAAAAGAAAAGTAATATCATTATGAGCAAGAAACTGCAACAGTTTAAGGAAGTTTTAAGGGAAGTTTTTCAACTGGATCAAGCCGATCTAGATTTCGGTATTTACCGGATCATGAATCTAAAGCGAGGAGATATTGAGCAATTCCTTGATCATGATCTCTTAACTCAGGTTGAGGCATCATTCCGAGAGTATTTTAAAGATGATGCTTCAAAAGTGGCTGATGAGCTCAGCACTGCAATTGAGCAGGCGAAACAGCTTGGGATGAATCCTGATGCCTCGCCCAGAATTGCAGAACTGAAAACAAAAATGGGTGTACTACCAGATACTGCACAACTTGCCGATACTGTGTTTTCTTTCCTCAGCAGCTTCTTTAAGCGTTATTACGATAACGGCGATTTTATTTCACAGCGAAGATATAAGAAAGATGTGTATGCAATACCGTATGAAGGGGAGGAGGTAAAGCTTTATTGGGCTAACTACGATCAGTATTATATCAAAACATCAGAATATTTTAAAAATTATGCATTTAAGCTTACCAATGGGAAGAAGGTAAGTTTTATTATTTCAGAGGCTTCAA
>JAEXTR010000252.1 GCA_023406915.1 Bacteroidota bacterium | reverse complement strand
CTACATATACTCGGAGAAATCCCTTGAAAAAAGTGCTTATCGTCGAAGATAATGAAGCTGCACGTATAGCAATCCGCCATACTCTCGAAAAGAAGTTTAAGTTTGAAATCCGGGAGGCGAAGGACGGTGTGGAAGGTCTTACTGTTTTTTCTGAATTTCAGCCTGACCTCATTATGCTCGATGTGGCAATGCCAATCATGAACGGGAAAGAATTCCTCGAAGCACTCAGGTCTGACCCCACATACCATGATGTAATGGTCATGGTTTTAACCGCCTATGGTGATAAGCAACTCGTCAGGGAAATGATCGCTCTCGGAATCTCAGACTATATATTAAAGCCTTTTGAGGGTGAAGATATTGCGAGAAGAGTAAGAAGTCTCATGACTCGTCATTCGGCTGCAAACAAGAAAAAGCAACGCACCTTCTCTAACTCTTTGCAAACTGTTTACGATAGGAAAATCCTTCTTGTGGAAGCGGATGTGCATTTCACTTCTTATTTTATGGACATCTTTGGTGATCGTTTTAATGTGATCACCGCATTGAATGGCGCTGAAGGTCTGTCGGAGTTCGTAAAAGAGAGTCCCGCAATAGTAATCCTTGGAAAAGGTTTATCCATTATTAACGAACGTTTACTCGCCCGAAAAATTGCCGAAATTAACAATGAATTGAATGCGGAAATGTATCTGCTGAATCAGGATGGGATTGTACCAGAGGATCTGAAGCTATTCTTTGACGGTGCAATAATCAAATCAACCGATCAGGTGCAGTTTATCCGTGACTTTTCTCAAAAAATTCTGGGATTTGATTCTATCACCAATATCCTGAAAGCACTCACGCAGGGTATGCGGGAACCCTTGGTTGATGCAGTAAAACAGACTCTCGGCGTTGCCAACACTGAGGAAGTATATGATCTTGATAAAAAGTTTATTGAATTGATCCCTAAAGAGGTTGTGGCAATTGCAGAATTACTCGAATCTCAGGAAAACATCCGGATTTCTCTTTTCATAACTGGAGCAAGACGCGATCTTATCTCTATTAGCAGCCATCCTCAATCAGAAACTCTGGACAAATCGGTGATGGAATCGCTCGGTGAACACATCCAAACCATAAGTAACCGGATTCGTCAGGTGTACCGGGACAAAGGTATCCTCACAACTGAAAACGATATTACTGTCCAACCCGTTAGTGAAGATTTTTATCGGTATGAGATTGAATTGCAAGTGCCGTTTAAAACAGACTCAATGAAGCGGTTTTTGGTAGGAATAGCTGTTACACCATTAAGCTTCTGATGATACTTTAACTGGTTTCACGCAGATAGTCTTCTAACAGAATGCAGGCAGCATTCCGATCTATGAGGGATTTATCTCTGCGTTTCATTTTACCCGGAACACTCACCAGAATCCGCTCGCTTGCCATTTTTGAGGTATACATCTCGTCCCTGATAATGATTTCACATGGGACGCTCTTTTTAAGTGCTGGGAGAAATCGCTGAAACTGATCAGCAATTTTACTTTTTCCTTGGTACGTCATTCCAGTATCACCTATCAGAATTAATACCACCCCCTTTTCTTCTACGATACTCTTGAGATTTCGTATGAGCAAAGGATCATTGTCTAACGTCGTAAATGGATAGGCAATCGTTCTCGACGGATCAGTAAGTGCAACCCCCACGCGCTTCATTCCAAAATCTATGGCAAGTATTCTGTTTTCAGTCTCACCAGAATCCAATATATTCTCACTCATATACGGTGCACATCATAGACCCCCTGAATCTTTTTCAGGCGCTCTATAATCCTTGAGAGGTGATCGAGGTTATGAACATATAAAGTAACAACACCATCAAACATATTGTTGGATGATTCAATATTCACAGATTTAATGTTCGTATTGCTATTGCTCACAATTACGTGTGTGATATCATTAAGTATACCTGAGCGGTCTTTACCGGTTACCCGAACAGCAACAATAAATGATGTGTTTTCGAGCTTTGGCCAGCTAATCTCAACAACCCGGTTTGGATCTTTCCGTGCCATATCAATAAGGTTGTGACATACTTTTCTGTGTACACTAATCCCCTCGCCAATTGTAATGTATCCGGCTACATCATCTCCTGGAATCGGATTACAGCATTTGGAATATGACATTTTCATTGGAGCATTTTCACCGGCTACAATGATCTCACCGGCAACATTTCGTGCATACTCCTGAAACTTTTCATTAATATTTGGTGGTGCTTCTTCCTTTTTCTCTTCTTTCTTCTGGGATAAGGAAAGAATCTCATCAAGATTCAATTTGCCCTGACCGATTGCAATAAAAAACTGCCGCTCATTCAGAAACTTCGATGAAGTAGCTATCCTTTGAACTTCCTGATGGTCAAAAACAAGTTTCAGCTTCTTCAGCTTCTTTTCCCATAATTCCCGTCCTACGAGAAATTGTTCTTCCTCCTCTTTATTGATCCATCGGTTAATCTCCGAGCGCGCTTTTGCCGTTTTTATAAACCTCAGCCAATTTTTGTTGGGGTGTTGATTCTTGGAAGTAAGAATCTCCACAGTATCCCCTTCCTTCAGGGGCTGATCAATTGAAACAATACGCCCATTCACCTTTGCGCCGATACAGTGATGCCCAACCTTGCTGTGAACAGTAAAGGCAAAATCAACAGGAGTAGCGAGTTTGGGAAGTTTCTTCACCTCCCCTTTCGGAGTAAACACATAAATTTCGTCAGGGAAAACATCCATTCTAAAATGATCAATCAGTATTCCCTTCTCATCTGCTTCACTGGTGATCGCATCTTTGAGGAGGTCTCTTATCCAGTTGATATAACTGTTGATCGCCTGATCTGTCCCAACCTTTGCCTCCTTGTATTTCCAATGTGCTCCCACACCACTCTCAGCTATTTCGTGCATTTTTCTGGTACGGATTTGCACTTCAACCTTCATCCCTTCTGGACCAACTACAGCAGTGTGAATTGATTGGTAATTATTCAGTTTTGGGATTGCGATATAATCTTTATAACGGTCGGGAATTGGCGGATATGTTGTATGTATAATACCCAGCACGGTGTAGCAGTCGCCAGGGCGCTCAGACTCAAGTATGATTCTTACTGCATACAGATCGTAGATTTCATCAAATGATTTGTTTTGCTGAATCATCTTCCTGTAAATACTGTACAGGTGTTTGGGTCTTCCGGTTATTTCGGCAATAATACTATATTGCTTGAGCTGAACTGCAACTGGTTTAATGAATTCACCGATATAGTCCTCCCGCTCGAAACGTTTCGTACTGACCTTCTTACGAATGTCGTCATAAGCTAATCGGTTAATCTCTTTAAAGGCTAGGTCTTCCAATTCCCACTTTATGCGTCCGAGACCGAACCGGTGGGCTAATGGAGCAAATAGATTGAGGGTTTGTTTAGCAATTTCTTTACGCTTCAGAGGGGGTAAAAATTCCAGTTCGCGCATGTTGTGCAAGCGGTCTGCAAACTTAACGATGATCACTCTGATATCCTTAGAAGAGGACATCAGCAGCTTTTTGAAGTTTTCCCCTTCCGAAACATCTTTCCCCTCAAAGAGCTGCTTAATCTTCGTGAGGCCATCAACGATAATACCGATCTCTTCACCAAAATTTTTGTAGATCGATTCTATCCGGTACAATTCGTAGTCTTCCCTGTTATCCTCTACAACATCATGAAGTAGCCCGCATATCACACAAACATCATCGATCGGAACCTCTTCAAGGAGGATCTTTGCTACTGCGTATGGGTGCCAGAAGTATGGTTCACCCGATGCACGTCTATCATTAATATGCTTCTCAGAGGCGAATATGTATGCCTTTTCAACAAGGTCTTCTCTTACTTTTGGCAGCTTTTCGCGGCACAGTTTCAGGAGTTCTTCTAATTTCAATCTGTCAATCATGGTGCACTGTCTATTTTCCTTGTCATTATAAACAATTTAATACAGAGAGTCAATAGAAGAGAATTAAATACCTAATAAATTGTGCCCTCGTGCGCCAAATCACAATTCTCTATACAATTCCTGAACTCTTTTCAGTCTGTCAGAGAGCACATCCCGTTCATAGGTGTTCAGGTTCTTAACGGCCAGTATCTCCTCACAGTATCGCTTCGCCTCTGCTTTCTTACCTAATGCGTTAAGATTCATTGCAATCTTGTGCTTCAGGGTAATCTCATTGATATTTGATTTGATACCCTGCCGGTTGTATGACGCCAAAACCTCAAGGTACACCTTTACTGCCATATCCCTGTTGTACCCTTCATAAGCACGCGCAATCCCCCAACGGAAATACCGGTTACCAGGGTATTTCTCTATTACCTTTTCACCCAGTGCAACAGCTTTTCTATATTCGCCACGGTCTATATATATCCATTGTAATGAAGTCATTGCTAACAGCTGATTATAATGTACCTGATGTACATATCTTTCAAGGGACGCAACAGAAGGACCTGTATCACCTGAAACAAAAGGCAGCCAACTCAGGAATTCGGTCTTTCTTGTTTTCCAATAGTTGTAGGAATGAATTGCAATATGCGATTCATAAAACTGTTGGTCCATATCGAGGCACTTTTGAAAGTAATTTATCGACTCCAACCCGTTCGTAAAAGCTGAAAGCCAGTCCTCCTGAAGTGCATAGAAATAAGCACGGTATGCCTTGGTAAGTGCATAAAAATAATTGTTCCAGATATCACCCCGGTTCTTTGCCAGTAATTTCTTTGCCTTATCCTCAGCCACATTGAGGTGCGCCTCGATCATATCCTTTGGGTATGATCTACCCAGATCATTTGCTTTTACCATCTCAATTGCTGCAAAATATATTCTGCTGACAGGAAGATCGGGATATGATTTTTCAATTTTAATAAACTCTCTTGTAGCAAGATCAAATTTTTCTTCAGAGATGTATGTTATCCCAGCCCGCCAGACTGAATCAAGCTGGCTATTTGGATGCCTTTGAGAAAATAAGACTGTGGGAATCAGAAGAAATAGCAAATACATTTGGAATTTCATAACATAATCCGGAGGATGTGGAATCAGAGCTGTTTGCTCTTTTTTCCGAGTATGGAAAGAAGGTTGATAAATGGCGACAGAGGTGGTGTATAATTATAGCTTACATCTTCCAGTAGCATTGCAGGGATTCTACCCTTAATCATGAGTGAAATCATATCTCCATATCCAGAAATCTCACTTCCCCCCATGAAACTGGCACCAAGTATCAGTTTACTGCTCTTATGGATCAGAAGTTTGCCATATACTGTTCTGCTGGATGGCATGACCGGTACATGACTGTTCGCCGTTGCGGAAACTACTGCGCAAGGAATTGCATGATATGCTGCATCAGCCTGAGAAATCCCCACACTCAGCAAAAATCCTCCCGGTACACGCATGCTTACGTTCCTCACTTGTGCAGGAAATACAACCCTTCCACCTGCAGCATTTTCACCAGAAATATGCCCTGTTTTCTGAGCTGTTGTTGCAAGGAAATCATACCTGGGACGGTTCATTACAAAATCCATCACAGCAATGCAATCACCTGCAGCATAGATACCTGATCCAGAGGTCTGAAGTCGGTTATCAACCTGAATAGTGTTTAGATCCGTAATTTTTAGCCCGGATAAATGCGCAAGCTGAACATTTGGTTCTGCCCCCGTTGCGATAAAAACTAAATCAAATTCGAAAAGCTGTCCGACAGATTTCAAACCGTAAAACTGATCTCCACGAACTAGATACTGGGCATTTCCCGAAATTTGCAAAAACCGTATATTGTTGCTCTTTAATGATTCTGCCACAAGCCTTCTGATATCCTGATCTGATGATGGCAGTGGATCAG
>JAEXTR010000244.1 GCA_023406915.1 Bacteroidota bacterium | reverse complement strand
GTGCAAGCTGCTGTTCAATAGCGGCGATAATTGCGTTTGAGTCAGAGGGGGTTGGTCTGATGGTACCATCGATACGGATTGTTGGAGTTGAGCTGACGGTATAGTATGTCAGTCTGCTATCGCAATCCTGTTTTGCAGCCAGGTACATCGGATCATTGGGTGAAGGGTAGTATGCGGGAAACTTCACAATTGCCAGCTGATTGGTAGTGTATCTGTAGTTAAAGAGAGATTTAATAATTTTGTTGGTCACAATGCAGGGGACACAACTGACATTGGAGAACTCTTCCATCAGAACGACTTTACCCGAAGTGGCAGGAGAGAGAGTAAAAGCGGCGGAGGACACAGAACCCTCTGTAATGAAAACCTGCATCGATTCAGTTACGAAGCCGTTTGCCATCAGGGTAATGGTATTGTTACCCACAGGTGCAGAAAGGGTATCTGGGGTAACTTTTCCGGTGTTTACATTGTTCAGGTAGATGGCAGCACCGTTGATCTGTGCCGAAACAAATACTTTACCGTAACTGATATTCTGATCGGGTGAGTTGGGAGGATTTGTTTCGCAACCAGAGATGAGAATCATAGCTGCTGCAAGAAGCAAGAAGGCAAGTTTACTCATACGAAAATGTCTCGTGGGGATTTGTTTGAGTTTGTGTTTTCTTTATACAGTAAATTACATTTTTTCCCTTACATGGAAAAGCGATAATGGTCTACATTTTTTTTCTAGTCTTTTTCGTTGTTTTCTCACTGGTGAACTACTATTTCATCAGCAGAATCTATTATGCAACAGGATTTCTTCCGTTACAGGTACGCCGCGCGCTGGTGGTGATACTGATCATAGCGGCAAGTGCTTATCCGTTATCAAAAATCGTGTATCATGCAATACTACCCCTGCCGCTATATGGTATGATGGTGACGATTGGTGCGTTCTGGTTTGCTTTCCTGTTGTATGGCGGGTTGTATGTAGTGGCAGTTGATCTGATCAGGCTGTTTGCCAGGAAGGGCCTCAGGCAGCGGCTGAGTGAGAAATCATATTCACAGCTGAAGCTTGGTATTCTTGCCGGTGGACTGGTATTTACCTTTGGGGTTGTATTGTATGGGTATTTACAGGCACGGGATTACCAGATAGTGAGGCAGGAGGTACAGATAGAGTCAGCAGTGCAGGATACGCTCCGTTATCAGGCAGTGTTTCTGAGTGATATTCATCTTTCCACCGTCAGTGATGTGAAGAGTATCAGGCATCTGGTGACCATGGTAAATCAGCTGGATGCGGATTTTATCCTGATTGGTGGTGACCTGGTGGATGACACGCAGGAAGTATTGGAGACGCTGGGATTTCAGTCATTGATGAAGCAGATGAAGGCGCGTACCGGCAAGTATGCGATTATGGGGAATCATGAATACATTGTGGGTGAAGAGACGGCAATTGATTTTATCAAGCAGTCTGGTTTTATATTGCTGAGAGATACAGCGATTCTGGTGGACAGTGCGTTTTATCTGATCGGTCGGGATGATCCCACGCGGATGAGAGAGATGGGGGTACCGAGAAAGGATCTGTATCAGATCACCGGCGGGCTGGATTCCAGTTTTGCCAGGGTTGTGCTGGATCATCAGCCATCGAAGCTGGATAGTGCGATTGCGCATAGAACGGCGTTGCAGCTCAGCGGACACACGCATAACGGGCAGATGTATCCGGGCAGTATTGTGACAAACTGGATTTATGAGTTGAGTTACGGGTACGGCAGATTCGGTGACATGCAGTTGTATGTATCGTCCGGTGCCGGTGGATGGGGTCCGCCGGTAAAGGTGGGAAGTGTTGCAGAAATTGTTTTATTGGATATTGTTGTGGTGCCGGGAAGAGAATCTATAGAGAAGTGAGGAGCAGGGGAGATAAGGTTTAAGTTACGAGATACGAGGGACGAGTTACGGAAGAAGAATCTCACAGTCCTCATTCGGCGGAACACAGAGCAGACACAGCGAACATGGCGTCCTCCTTCGGTGGGGCATGGCGGAAAGAGATTTGGACTTCATTGTTGCGCTAGCCAATAGCACTTGACTTCCTTATTGGGGATTCGTAAGTTTAAATATGGAAAGAGATGGCTTACACAGGATTTAAAATGCAATGAGTGGAAATCGTTTGATGAGTGGCGATGATGTTACTCCGGTAAGAAAATATGAACATAAGCATTCATAAGTATATCAAACAATCTTCAATGAGCAGGGCGTGGTATAACCACGCCCTGCTTCTGCTTTGCTTCCTTGTATTCTTCCCAATAGAAACAACCCTTTCTCAAATCCACTATGTAAGCAAAAGCGGAAGTAACACACCACCGTATATCAGTTGGAAAACTGCTGCACATAAAATCCAGGATGCAATCAATGCAAGCAACAGAGGTGATACAGTGCTGATTGGAGTAGGGAACTACTATGATTCGATAAAAGTGGACAGGCCGCTGACGATAATCGGTGAAAGAGTAGATGAGACTATCATCAGAGGAGATAGTGTATTCGGTTGGCAGACCTTCATGGCCTATGATACCTGCAGGATTGAAGGAATTTCAGTAATAACAAGAGACGATTCACTAAGTACTAAGAGTTCCTATGGAATAGGGGCTTATAGGTTTATTACAATCACTAATTGTATTGTTAAGAATTCTCACCATGGAATCAGTGTCTGTGGGGAAGAATTTGAAATCTCTAATGTGATTCTGACGAATATAATTGTTGGCTGTTCTTTTTGTTCTACGATATCATCAGATATTGGGAGATTAACCAATGCTAATATTGTAGTTAAGCGAAGAAATGGCGCTCCATGGCAGCCAAGTGCAACCACATGGGTGGATTATGGAACCTTTCATATAGACAGACTGACAGCTCTTAATATAACTCCATTAGTGGAAACAGGGGTCATGAACAGCACCTCTTCAAGAGGGGGAAGTTTGGTAAATTCATCCATTTCAAATTTTTGGTCAACATGTGTATGGACATCCGCAGAGTCAAACAGTCAGTATCTGATTGAAAACTGTGTTCTAAACGGAGGGCTTTATGGCGTAGAAATGGATGGACATAATCTGAAGGTGTTTAATACGGTACTCTTGAATAACAAAGATGCGGGTATAAGTATCTATGGTACTTACACCGGGGATTACAATCTTTATTTTAATAACGGCAAAACAGGAACAGGAACCAACTATTACCAGGGGGAACACGATATAATTGCAAATCCGATGTTCGTGAATGCTACAGAACATCAACTTTATCCCCCGGTAACCGAATTTGATTACCACCTGCAATATGGATCACCTGCCATTGATGCAGGGGCACCATGGCTGCTGGATGCTGATGGCAGCAGAAGTGACATAGGAGTGTATGGTGGTCCCGGAGGAAGCAGTTACCCGTATCAGGATTTACCGCCACTGGCACCTAAGTGGATCAG
>JAEXTR010000214.1 GCA_023406915.1 Bacteroidota bacterium | reverse complement strand
GCGCAGCTCCCCATATGCTGATTAGTATGTACATCCCAAAGACCATCAAGCAATACAGTGTCAAGGATCTGCCCGTGTCCGTAACGATAACCATTCCTACCCTGTGGGATCACATAAGCAGCAGTGGACATGCTCTCTTGTCCGCCTGCAATAACAACATCTGCATCCCCTGCTGAAATGGCCTGTGCCGCAAGCATCACAGCCTTGAGTCCGCTTCCACACATCTTATTGATCGTCAGACATTCTGTTTTATCGGGTAGTCCTGCAAATAGAGCAGCCTGCCTCGCAGGTGCCTGCCCTGCCCCACCGGTGAGCACATTGCCCATAATGACTTCATCAATCATCATGGGGTCAATGCCTGACTCCGACACAATTTTTTGGATCACAATACTTCCAAGCTGTGCGGCGGATAACGTGCTGAGGGCTCCGTTAAATGAACCGATTGGTGTTCGGAATGCGTGGGTAATAACAACTTTTTTCATCGATTGCCTTCTTTTTGTTAAAATGATTGTTATCTAACCAATTTACAGGTTATGCTATGGTAACGTAAGCAGCTTCTTAACTGTCTCCTCAATATCTTCGCGTTTAAAGGGCTTCGGAATATAAGCATTGAATCCTTTTTTCAGAAATTCACTACGATCACCGTACATTGCGTACCCTGTGATTGCAACAACAGGGGTATCTGAATAGTTTGGCATCATCCTGATCTTTTTTAGTAATTCAGTGCCATCCATGCCAGCCCCCAGATGAATATCAACGAACAAAATCTCATACTGGTCACGCTGACACATTTCAAGTGCTTCTTCACCAGTTTCGGCATAGTCAATTTGGCAAAACTGCTCAACATATATTGCCGTAATCTCACGGTTGATTTCGTTATCCTCAACTATAAGACTCTTCCTCTTTAGCCCCAAACCCTGCGGATTTGCGGACAAATTTAAAGGAGTAACTGTCAGAGCCTGACCACCAGCCACAGGTAATATTGGCAGTTCGATAATAAATGATGAACCCTCACCATAAACGCTTTCAACCCGGATTGATCCCCCCATCATACTGATAAACTTGCTGGCAACTGAGAGCCCTAATCCGCTCCCCTCATAAAGCCTTTTTTTACCTGTACTTAGCTGTCTGAATTCTTCAAAAATGACGTTGTAATTTTCCTCACGGATCCCGATGCCTGTGTCCTTGACACAGATTGCCACCCTTGGATCAAAGCTTTTGATCTTATCCTCCAGAACCGAAACTTCAACTTTTCCTGTATCGGTGAATTTAAAGGCATTATCCAATAGGATATTCAGTACCTTATGAATAAGCATTTGATCCGATAACAGCGTAATTTCATGCTCTGGTACTTCAACATGAAATGATAACCCCCGGCTTTTGGCAATCTCCGTGTAGTCGTAATAGAGATTTCTGAGCAAATCAGCAAGTGGTACATTTTCAGGTGTCGCTACAATTGATTCGGAGCTGATTTCCGAATAGTCGAGTAACGTACTGAGGGTATTCATCAGCCTTCTGCCGGATATTTGAATCTTTTCAGCCATTTCTCGTAGAGACGGAGACTCAAGCTCGGATAGCAATACTGATGTAAATCCCAGTATTCCGTTCATAGGCGTCCTGAATTCGTGACTCATATTCTCCAGCAGAGTAGATTTCAGCTTACTCGAATTTTCAGCTTTCTTTACAGATTCATGTAGTGCTAACTCAAGCTCTTTTCGCTCAGTAATATCTACCTTGATAGCTATGTGGTGGTGCATTCTGGTGTCAGGATTGATGATGGGAAAGCAAGATACCTGCTCCCAGTATGGGGTGCCATTTTTTTTCCTCGAAAGCAGTTCCCCCTTCCAGATCTTTCCGGATGATATGGATGCCCAGAGTTCAACGTATTCAGTTCGGGACGTCTCATCTGGATCAAACAAGGCAAGCGTGTTCCCAATTAACTCATCTGCTGAGTATCCAGAAGCTAACTCCGTGCCCCGGTTGGCGTATTTAATAACTCCCAGATTATTCAAAATCAGAATTGAAATAGGGCTCTGCGCAAATGCTTCTGAGTAGAGTTGCATCTGCTCTTCAGCTTTTTTCCGTTCGGTGATATCCCTTGCATTCACCACAATCGCGTGCACATTCTCAATATGAAGGCAATTAGTCGCGATTGCTTCAGTCCATCGGATCTGATCATTATCATCGAGTATTCTGAACTCAAGACGCTCTGTTGAACCCTGTGAGGTCAGGATACTCTCAAATTTTGACTGCACAACCTTCAAATCTTCGTGAAACACAGATTCGATAGGTCTGCGCCCGGAGGCTCCTGACTTGCTTTTATTACCAAGCAGCAGCTCGGCAGCCGGACTTGCATATTGTAATTCGCCCGCTGCATTAATCAGGAAAATCCCATCATTTGAATACTGAATAAGTATCCTGAATAAATCTTCCTGCCTGCGAATCTTTTCCTGGGCTTCCATGAGAACAGAGATATCGCGAAAGATCGAAAGCAATACTTCACCGCTGTATGGCATATTGATGAATGTATTACGTACCTGAACCCTGAGACTATTGCCGTTTTTCAGATGAATAACAGCCTCAAACTCACTCAGAATCTTCCGTTTGGAATAACGGTCACGGTACACTCTGTCAGGCTCATCACCCACTTCGTCCGAAAAAAGGGCGCTGAGAGGCTTATGCAGGATTGCCTCCCTTTTAATCTGAAACAATTCTTCAAAGGCACGGTTAACCTTGAGAATGTATCCATCCTTATCCGTAACACGCATTGCATCTGCTGAATATTCCCACAGTGTTTGATAATACTCCTCTTGCAGAGTATAGTTCTTCTTGATACTCCATTCTTCAGAAACATCGGTGACTACTCCCGCATACGCTGAGGTTCCGGTCGCCGGGTCCGTTATGATAGTAGTGGAAAGCCGTATAGGAAAAAGTGTGCCATCTTTTTTTACATTAAAAATGACTTCATTGAAGCCGGAATTGGTGCGGGACTCAGCAAGTATCCTGCTGCTGATACTCTCTTCAAAACTCTCAGGACGAAGGATAGAAGCATGTTTACCTATCAGCTCATGCTCTTCATAACCATACAACTGACACATGGCCTTGTTAATAAAGACAATAATATCATTTCCGTCCGAGATTGAAAGTGGCTGATTCACATTCTCTAGCATCACTTTCAACATGGTATTCGTCAGGGTGAATCCTGGTCTTTGTTCATCCATGGCGCTGTACAAATCCGGTTTTCTTGTGGGGGTAAATCATCAGGTCACGATCTGTGTGTGGAGGGCAATTTCTTCTAGTACGGTTGAGACTTTAAGACATTCTCTCATCGATCCTTCGAAAACCACTGCTTTCCCTTTCTCATGTACTTCAATGGTTTTTTGTGTGGCTTCATCGAAAGAACAATTGACCGCCTTGATCAGCTGGTAAATAACCTCATCAAATGTGTGCCAGTCGTCATTATAGAGTATCAC
>JAEXTR010000221.1 GCA_023406915.1 Bacteroidota bacterium | reverse complement strand
GTATGGTAAAGATTGCCCGGTTCTTCATGCAGTTCACACAAAATGAATCATGCGGCAAATGCGTCTTGTGCAGAGAAGGTACAAAACAGATGCTTGCACTGCTGGATGACGTTATCGAGGGTCGTGGTGATGAAAATACACTCGTGCTGTTGGAGCAGCTCGGACATGCAGTGCAGAAGGGATCCCTCTGTGGTCTCGGAAAATCAGCCCCGAACCCAGTTCTTTCAACACTGGCAAACTTCCGTGAAGAATACCTTGCACACGTTGTTGATAAATGCTGCCCGAGCAAACAGTGCAAAGCACTTGCCTATCCAGAAATCATCGCTGAAAAGTGCAAGGGATGCGGTGTTTGTATAAAAGCATGCCCTGTCGGTGCTATCACCGGAGAAAAGAAACAGGTGCATAAGATCAATGAAGAAATTTGTATTAAATGCGGTGCCTGCATCACAGCCTGCAAATTACATGCTGTAGCGTAACTGAGGAGAAGTACACAATGTCAAATAAACAAGCTATTACCGTAGACGGGCGCACCATCCCTTATAATGGTGAAAGAAACCTTCTTGAGGTTATCAGAAAAGCAAACATTGAAATCCCAACCTTTTGCTATCACTCAGAACTCAGTGTCTATGGCGCCTGCCGTATGTGTCTGGTCGATGTAGAGGGCAAGGGACTCCTCTCATCCTGCTCTATACTTCCGGAGGCAGGCATGAAAATCCGTACCAATACACAGGAGATCCGCGACATCAGAAAAATCGCAATCGAACTGATCCTCGCAAACCACCAGCAGGATTGCCCCTCCTGCGTGAAAAGTTCCTCATGCAAATTACTTGAAATCTCAAATAAACTGGGAGTTGGGAAAGTTCGCTTTAAGAAAACACAGAAAGAAGCCCCAATAGATATCTCCTCACACGGCTTGTTAAGAGACCCAAACAAGTGTATCCTCTGTGGTGACTGCGTTCGCGCTTGTAGTGAAATCCAGGGTATTGGTGCTATCGATTTTGCTTTCCGCGGAAGCGCAGTATCAGTACTGCCGGCATTTGGTAAGGATCTGCACGATGTTGAATGTGTTGAGTGCGGACAGTGCGCACGTGTCTGCCCCACTGGTTCAATTATCCCAAAATTCGAAATTGAACAAGTGTTTCAGGCTCTTGAAAACACAGGGAAAACTGTCGTGGCACAGATTGCACCAGCCGTCAGAGTGGCAATTGGAGAAATGTTCGGAATGAAGCCGGGTACTGTGCTTACCGGACAAATCACTGCTGCCCTAAAGATGCTTGGATTCAAAAAGGTATTCGACACTTCATTTGCAGCTGATCTTACCGTAATGGAAGAGACAAACGAATTTCTTACCAGAAAAGAGAAGAACAAGGACTTACCCCTGCTGACTTCATGCTGCCCGGCTTGGGTAAAGTTTGCTGAACAGTATTTCCCAGAGTTCGTCGGTAACCTTTCGAGCTGCAAATCACCACAACAGATGTTCGGCGCAGTCGCTAAAAAAGTGCTTCCTGAACAACTCAATGTGAAGAAGGAAGACCTCGTCATCGTGTCGATCATGCCCTGTACTGCCAAAAAATTCGAATCACACAGACCAGAATTTTCTGAAGAAGGTATCCCTGAGGTCGATTACGTCATTACAACCCAGGAACTTGCAGCCATGATCAAGCAGGCTGGCATCAGATTTGAACAACTAGCCCCAGAATCAATGGATATGCCCCTTGGATTTAAGACTGGCGCTGGTGTCCTTTTTGGCGCATCGGGTGGAGTGACAGAAGCTGTACTGAGATATGCAACTGAACAGCTGACCGGAACTACTCTTGAATCGGTTGACTTCCATGAAGTGCGTGGTCAGGAAGGACTCCGCGAAACAAAGATTGAAATTAATGGTGAAGAACTTACCATTGGAATTGTTCATGGTCTGAAGAATGCAAAGCGCGTGCTTGAAGAAGTGAAGAAGGGTAAGAGACATCTCGATTTCATCGAAGTAATGTCATGCCCTGGTGGTTGTATCGGTGGAGCCGGTCAGCCGGTCACCTTTGATGACTGCACCCGCGCTGAACGTACCAAAGCCATCTACGAAACTGACAAATCCTTGCAATTGCATAAGGCACAGGACAATCCGTATATCCAGGAACTGTACCAGAATGTTCTGGGCGAACCGAACTCACATGAAGCACACGAACTGCTGCACACCGAGTACAGCAACCGCAAGCGTATCTCCGATGAGAGCATCCGTATCATCGTTGGTAAGAATGAAGAGAAACTCTCAATCAATGTTTGCGTGGGTACCAACTGCTTCGTAAAAGGATCACAGACGATCCTCAACAAATTAGTCAATTACATCGATAATCATAATTTGAAGGATGATGTTGAGGTAAAAGCAACTTTCTGTATGGAAAATTGCCAGAATGGACCCTCTGCCTCTGTAGGCAAAAAAATGCTGAGCAACGCAAATTTCGATGAAATCTGCGCCGAGATTGAACGGGAAGCAGCAAAGCTGCACACTACGGTTTCATAAGTTTCCCCTCAGCATAAAGGATAACACCTAAGGGCACGGAGTCCATCGCCTCTTGCGGACGCCGTGCCTTCCTTTTTTTTAGTGGAAAGAATTTTATGCCTTATAAGAAAACTTCTAGTCAGATTATTTTTACAAATAAAGCAAAATGCCGTGACTGCTACCGTTGTGTCAGGGTTTGCCCGGTTAAGGCAATCAGAATGGAAAATAACCAGGCAGCTGTTGATGAGTCGTTGTGCATTCTGTGTGGTCAGTGCATAAGGGAATGCCCGCAGCATGCCAAGGCATACCGTGACGATACTGAAACAGTCATTCAGCTTCTGAAGGAACGCAAATATGTTGCTATCTCTGTAGCCCCTTCGTTCCCGGCTGCATTTACCCTTTCAGAGCAGAAACGCCTTCCCTCAGCACTACGGAGACTTGGATTTCAGTTTGTAGGCCTTACCGCTGAAGGCGCATACTATTCTGCTATGGCAACGCTGGACTGTATCAATAGTCACCCAGATAAGTCCCACATCTGTACCGCATGCCCCGTTGTTGTAAATTATGTGGAAAAATACGCACCGTCTGCAATTGATAACCTTGTACCTGCTGCATCACCAATGATAGTCCACGCAAAGATGCTCAGAAAGAAATTGCCAAAGGATGCAGCACTCGTATTTGCCGGACCCTGTATTGCAAAAAAAGCTGAAGCAGAAAGACCGGAGAATACAAACGGTCCTGATGCGGTGATTACGTTTGATGAACTTAAGAGCCTGCTTGATCTGGAAGGTATCCAGATCAATAACCTTGAAGACAGTGGTTTTGACAATGACCCTGCAGGCGATGCAGCCTACTTCCCAGTCATGGGTGGACTGTTGAAAACTGCCGGTATCCCAGAATCTGATTTTCAGACTTCCTACACCACAGTCTCCGGTTACAATCAAATCAGGGAGGTCATTGCTTTTTCAACTGATGCAAATCTCGTTTCAGAACCTCTGTTCTGCGACATGGGCTGTATTAACGGACCCGGATTAACCACAGACAGAAACCTGTTTGAAAGGCGCAGCGATGTACTGCGTTATGCACAGGAGACAAAAAAGAGCAAGCCTGACCAGCAAAAGAAGGCAATTCCCGTTTCTGGTTACCAGTTTACTGATAAAAATGTAAATGCTGCTGAACCTCAGGAATCGAGCATTAAACAAATCCTGGAATCAACCGGGAAGTTCACTCCGGAAGATGAACTTAACTGTGGTGCATGCGGGTATCCAACCTGTCGGGAAAAGGCAATTGCCGTTATCCATGGTATGGCTCAGACAGAAATGTGCCTTCCCTACATGAGACGCCTTGCAGAACGAAAAACAGACAAAGTAATTGATACGTCACCTAACGGTATCATCATCCTGAATGAAAACATGGAATTTATTTATATGAATCCTGCATTCAGAAATATGTTCCGGTGCGGAGACGCATTGATCGGAAAGAAAATATCTTCCCTTATGAGCCCGGAAATGTTTGAAGAGCTTGCAGCAAGTGACCGTGATCTGCTAGAAAATGAAGTAAACTACGATCGCTATGGCATTATCTGTCACCTCAAACTGTACAGGCTGCGCGAGGATAAACAATTTGTAGGAATCTTTGTTGATGTCACGAAGAACATTATCAGCACGAATAAGCTTGCTGCCCTGAGAACAAAAACTGTGCTTCAGGCGCAGAACCTTCTGGAGCATCAGATTACCATGGCTCAGGAACTTGCAAAGTTTCTGGGTGAAAGTACCGCAAAGGGCGAAGAACTGGTTGAGAACCTGATGAAAATGACAGAAGATGAAGAAAAAAAATCTACAGGAAAAGGGAAATGGCTGCGGGATATATACACCTCGAAGTAAATGTAAGCAGTTCACCCAAGCGTGAAGGACACCCGAATGGAGATGTAGTCCATACGGAACGGTATAAAAACGCCACTACTGTAATTCTTGCTGATGGGCTCGGGTCTGGTGTGAAAGCTAATATCTACGCCACTATGTGCGTATCAAGGCTGAATGAGCTGCTTCGTCAGGGCTTTTCCCTGCGCAAGGCGTTCAGAAACGTCATCCAGACCATGAGTGATGCTCCGGCAAAAGACCTTCCGTATGCAGCATTCTCAATGGCACGTGTACTGAATAACGGGCTTACAACCATACTCTCATTTGATACTCCGCCACCTGTGATTGTTTCTGGCAGATATGCCACACTGCCAAAACCAAATGTTTACACTATTGGGAACAGTATCATCTCGGAACTCAGCATTTCCCTGAAGCCAAATGAGTCTTTCGTGCTGATGAGCGACGGCATAACTCAGGCTGGAATCGGCAAGGGACGAAACCAGGGGTGGCAGATTGAGGACATAACCGAATACATCAACTATGAGCTCTCCCATGGGATGTCATTAAACGAAATCCCTGCATTGTTGAAAAAGCGGGCAAGAGATTTTTGGCTTGGTAAACCCGAAGATGATTGCACAGCTTTGCTGGCGCACAGCAGGAAAGGTACCGTAGCAAATATCCTTACAGGTGCGCCTGAGTCTCCAAACAGAGATGATAGCACCGTAAGAAGGTTCTTTGAGCATGAAGGGTTTAAAATTGTCTGCGGTGGCACCACTGCGAAGATTGTATCCCGGGTAACACGTGAAATACTTTCGATTGATGAATCATTTGCAAGCCCTATCACGCCGCCTGCCTATACATTAAAAAATGTGGACCTGGTAACGGAAGGTGCAGTAACCCTTAATCAGTTATACAACATCATAGATGCTGACCCGGAAAAGCTGGAAAAGAAAAACCCAGTTTCTGAACTTGCGTCCTATATCAGGGTTGCTGACAGAATTAACTTTTTTGTGGGGGGTAGCATTAATCCGGCAAATGACGATATCAGTTATGTGCAGCTGAGAATTCTTCCCCGAAGAACAATTGTGCAACTCCTGGCAGAGAAGCTCCGGGAAAAAGGAAAGCTTGTAATCGTCGAATGGATGTAACCGTTTACGAACTACCTGGCGGGAAATAGAAGTTGTACGGTTGTTCCTTTGCCTTGCTGTGATTCAAGAGAGATCATAACACGATTGATTTCGCAATATCGCTTAACAAGTGCAAGACCAAGTCCGTTACCCTCATACCTTCGGGAATATCCCTGGTGTTCCTGAGAAAAAGGTTCATACAGTCTGTTCATATACTCAGGAGAAATACCCACACCAGTATCTGAAATCCTGACCTGAGTAGTACCATCCGGCAACAGTTTGGTCTCAATATTAATACCTCCACGCTCAGTGAACTTTACGGCGTTATCCATCACATGATGGAGGATCTGTTCCACTGAAAAACGGTCAGCCTGTATCGTATTGATCGTATCATCAAGCGACATGGTGACCATAAAACTCTTATCCAAACATTTTCCTGAAACAGAATCTATCACCCGCTTGATTTCTTCGTTCAGTTGAATTGATTCAAAGGCAGGATTGTAGGCACCGGCAACCAATTCACTGTAACTGAGTATTTGTTCCATTGTGCGGATAATCCTTTCGCCGCCTTTCCGCATCACCTTAAAGTATCCTTCTATTTCCATAGAAACTTTACCGTGCAGTTCTTCCATCAGAAAACCACTGTAGCTGATAATTGCGTTGAGGGGTGTGCGAATCTCATGGGACATTTGTGCAAGAAACTCGGATTTCAGGCGGTTCAGTTTATCAGCCTTTTCCTTAGCAATGGAGAGTTCGTGAATAGTCTGCTGAAGTTCTTTCGTCCTTTCAACGACAAGCCGTTCCAGATTCAGTTTGTATTCATTGTTTTCCCTGATCAACTGTGCACGCTCTAGAACACGGTGAACACTCATCTCTAATTCTTCAAAATTTAGAATAGGCTTGGTAACAAAATCCCATGCGCCAAGATTCAGAGCCCGGACAGCTTCCTTAATAACACCCGTACCGGAAACTACGATAATGGGGGTTGAGGAAGAGACACTGCTGATTTCTGATATGACCTTGTCCCCTCCGACCATCGGCATATTCAGATCTACAAGAACTAAATCTGGCTGAACACTCTGGAATAACTGTACTCCTGTCAGTCCATCATTAGCTGAGTACACCTCTGAGTCGTGATCCTCAAAGAAAAACTTGATGCTGTTGCACAGATCAATATCGTCGTCAATTACCAATATTTTTATATTGGCAAAAGAAACAAGCTGACTGTCTGATAGCTTACTGGTAACATTTTTCATAGCACTTCACTCTGCTTTCCGAATACGAAAAAAAATCATACTGCCTCATACCACTGCTATAGCGGAAGCAGAATGATAACCTTTGTACCCACACCCACCTGAGATTCTACAAGCAGTTCACCATTATGGTTTGTTTTTATGATCATATAGGAAACTGAAAGACCAAGTCCAGTGCCTTCTCCGGCTTCCTTTGTTGTAAAAAATGGTTCGAATACCCGTTGCCTGATACTCTCAGGAATGCCGGGTCCGTTATCCTCTATTTCAATCCTCGCATAACCGTTCTGTCTCATCGTACTTATTCTGATGACTGGTTTCTTTCCTTCGGAAAGATAGCCGTGCATCGCCTGCGCTGCGTTCTGAATAATGTTCAGCAAAACCTGCTGCATTTCAGATACTGTAAGTCTGACATCCGGCATCGTCTCAAACTGACGCTCAATTCTGATGCCTTTGATATCGTACTTGCTCTTTAAATTATAGTCGTTATATGCGAGTGAGATAGTGTCATCAATCACTGTTTGCAGCGAGTACATGACCTTCTGCGATTCCCGTTTCCTGCTGAATGAAAGCATATTCCGGATAATATCAGATGCCTTCCATGCGGCATTCCGGATTGAATCGAGAATCGAATAGATATCACGTAATTCAAAATAATAACGCATTTTATCAATATCAATACCTGCGCGCTCTGCTGCCTCAAGGTTTTTGGGAATATCCTCCCTGAACCTTCTCAATATATTCTGACTTCCCTGCACGATGGTTGCAAGCGGATTATTTATTTCATGTGCCATTCCGGCAGCAAGTCCTGCAACACTAAGCATTTTATCACTCTGGATCATAATATCGTGTACCCGTTTACGATCAGTGATATTCTCAATCATCATTACTGCGCCTTTATCTGTTTCCGTATGCAGTGGAAATACAGAGACCGAGTAGTAAGCAGATTTACCCTCTTCCTCTTCTACCAGCAACTCCTTCTGCAGCGCAACTCCTTCTGCTCGGGAAGCATCAAGCATCTCCTGTGAAAAACGGAACACTGGAAATCCCTCATATACATTCAGGTGATGGGTTGCATCAGGAGTAGTATTCGTCAGATAAGATCGGGCAAAGGAGTTCATGTACTGGATGGTATCATCCCCATGCAGTACAAGAATGACGATTGGAACAGAATCAAAAACATATTCGATGAACTTGTTCTTCTTCTCAAGCTCCCTAATTGCTGATTCTACTTTCTTCTCAACAGAAGACTTTTTATTTTCCAGGTGATCATTTGCACTTCTTATATTAGCCAGCATGTTATTGAAAGCTTCAGCCAGAGTGCCTGTTTCGTCCTGTGAGTGAATGGCCAGATTTTGACTCAACTCACCATTGCTTGCCTTTAGTGCAGCGTAGCTCAGGTCTTTCAGATTTCCCGTAAGTCTCCTGATAAGGAAATAGATCACAAGAAGCCCCAGAAGAAATACTGCAAAACTGATTACTGATACCTGCCATGTAAAATCCCAACTGGTTTGCAAGGCTTCCTGCAATGAATATATCATCACAAACCTGCCATACTGGATATGCTTATAATGGATAGGGAATGATGCCGCCAGTACCAACTTCTCTTGGTGCCTGATCACCCCGGTATCCGGAATTTCTTCCAATGGGATAACAGGTTCATGGAATTGCCTTAATAGAGAGTCGTGCTCATTATATAGCGCCGCATATTGAATGTTCGTATCACGTTCCAGATAACTGCACGCATAATTCAGAAGTTCTTGATCAGAAGTCGCCATTGCAACAGCAGCAGTCCTGGCAAATAACCTGCCCTGAACTTCCACAATACTGGTAGCATTACTCTTGGTCTCTTTCTGCACGAACAGTACTGTAAGTATCAGAACTATAATCATAAAAATTGAAGTCAACAGGAAATAGAAAAGCATGCCCTTATTCTGGATACTATTGCTGAAGAAGCGGTAGATTCGGGTTTGATTCATTGCGTACCCCTGAATTAAGGAGTACCAGAAAGAAGCTTTCGGAAGGCCTCCAGGAACACACTCATATTCGGTACAGGCTTGATGTACACAAAATCCTGAGTCACACCGATATCAATAAGCTGATCACTCAGTTTAAAATCTGTTGAACCGGTGTGGATTATGTAGCGGAGTGTAGGATCTATCTTATTCGCCTGAGGAATAAATTCATCGCCGGGAATCCCGGGAAGGCGGATGTCAACAATGGCAATATCAAAACGATGAGTTTGAAGGACTTCCAGTGCCTTCTCAGCGTTTTCAACTGCGATGCAGTCAAACTCTTCATCCTCAAGAAACAACTTCAGATTAAACCGGAGCTTATCATCGTCATCAAGCAGAAGAATTTTATATGAATTGTTGTTGGCAGCCATAACACAATAGTTTGTTTCAGGTTATTATCGGAGAATTCCGTATATGAGTTTAGTAATTTTCTCTCGTGCGGTTTTAAACAATTTTTATCGACTTCAGGCAACGAGGTCGGCAGAATCTTACTGAAATTTCCATTTCATATCTTATTTTTCACTAACATATTTCAATAATTAAGCAGATAACCATGTCTTTTTATATCAGTTTTGTTACCGAGTACCCTCTATTATCAGCTATAGTTCAATTTGCCATTCTTGGAACACTCGGTGAATTTGCCGCCAAATGGATGGTGGCAAAAAAGCTTTACAATCCTTTCCCCCTGAAACTAATTCTTTGGAAGGGTGTGGTCTGGGG
>JAEXTR010000197.1 GCA_023406915.1 Bacteroidota bacterium | reverse complement strand
ACTAGCCGCTAGGAACAATAATATTATGGTTGTAGGAGATGAATCCCAATCCATTTATTCGTTCCGCGGAGCAAATTTTCAGAACATCATGCGATTTCCCGAGATGTTTCCAAACACAAAGGTTATCACCCTTGAGGAAAACTTCAGAAGCACTCAATACATTTTAAATTTCGCAAACCGGATAAATGATAGTGCTGTGCAAAAGTATGAGAAATTGCTTTTTACGAGGAAAACAGGTGGTGAACTACCATTGATTATTGCCTGTACTACCGAGAATATGGAGTCAAAGTTTATCATCGATAGGATTCTACAGCTTAGGGAAGAAGGTGTTTCACTAGCGAATATCGCTGTGCTTTTCAGATCATCATTTTACAGTTTTGATCTTGAAATAGAGCTTGCAAAGGCAAACATCCCCTTCATAAAGGTTGGCGGAATGAAATTTGTTGAATCTGCCCATATCAAAGATATTACAGCTTTTCTAAGAATTCTGGTAAATCCAACTGACACAATCAGTTGGTATCGTGTACTATTATTACATGAGGGAATTGGACCGAAATCAGCTGAAAAAGTGCTTGATCTGATTACATCTGGTGCTATTCATTTGCGTCATAGTCCCGAAGGGTATCCTTTGGGAAAGCAGGGCGAGCGACTTTACCCGCTATTTAAACTTCTCCATGGCTGTTTTGTTAAAGGTGGCTCACCCACTGAAATTGTTCAGGTAGTTCTTGAGTACTATATGCCAATATTTCAGACAGCCTATGATGATTTCAACAAACGTAAAAAGGACCTTGATACATTTTTAACTATTTCCTGGAATTATAAGGAATTAGCTTCATTCGTAGCTGATCTGGCAATCGAACCGCCAGTTGATAGTGTCATTGATATTGGGGAAGAAAGTAAGGATGATGAAAAGCTGACATTATCCACGATTCATTCAGCAAAGGGTCTTGAGTGGCACTCTGTCTTTTTGATTCATGCCAATGATGGATTCCTGCCTTTCACCCGTTCATTCAGCAATCTCGATTCACTTGAGGAAGAAAGACGGTTGCTCTATGTAGCAGTTACAAGAGCTAAACAGAACCTGCATATCAGCTACCCCATGAATATCTTTGACCGTGAAGCCGGCACCACACTTTCCCGCCCTTCACGATTTCTGAATGGTATTACTTCAGACCTTGCAGATGGATATCTTCTTGAAGAAGAGTATTTTTAGTAATTTTTATGTAAGAGTATAGATTGAAATACTTCCATTCGTAACAGTTGACTAATCATTAACAGCTAAACTGATAGATCATAAGTATCATTGTAATATTGCTTCAAGTTTTCCTGCGAGCAGCTTTAGTTTCTCCACCTGATCACCTTGAATGCCCGAACCAGGACTTTTCGCCAATTCAAGTAATTCAAGAATAACCTGGTGAGCCGATTCATAGTCATTATCATTGAGACATTCTTGCAACTGCGCAGACAGTTCTGAACTTCTCTGTGACTGTAACGGAATCCTGAGTGTTCTCGATTTCGGCGCAACACCTTTCAACCAAATCTCATCTGGATCTGCTCCCCATTTTGAAATAAACTTTCTCTTATTTTTCTCCAGTAATTTGGCGTACCGTTCATTTCCCTCAGCGGTGAAGCTTTTGGATCCAAAATGATGAATGAATGTGTCAATGGCAATTACCGTTTTGAATCCGGCCAGTTGTACTCGGAGGCAATAATCATCATCTTCAAAATTTCCTGGGGAAAACCGTTCATCCAGTCCGCCGATGGCATCAAGGACACTCCGTTTAATAAGCGTACAAAGAAACGCCACTCTAGGGAAGATCGCCGTCTGCCCTTTATTTGTTTCTGAAAACTGGGCCGCTATTTCATGCATTTTTTCCAAAGAATCGTAGGAAATACCTTTGGCAAGTTGCACACCGCTGACCGCGTTACTGAGCGGACCGGACATCCCGCCCTGGGGTGTGTTATCAATTGCGCTGCGAAGAGCTTCAAACCAACCGGCAGTAAAGATGATATCGTTATTGGCGATAAGTACATATTCACCGGTTGCAATTCTGAGCCCTGTATTGACGGATTTTGGAAATCCAGAATTAGACGAATTTTGTACAACACGAAGTAATGAAAAGTGAGAACTGAACTTCTTGAGTTTTTCGAATGTACCGTCTGAAGAACAATCATCTACTATGATAATCTCTGATGGAATAGAAAGTGTCTGGTGTAATGATGTAAGACAGGCTTCAGTGTACTCCCATTGATTGAATACGGGAATAACAACAGAAAGGACAGGACGAAAATAAGGACGTATGATACTTTCTGGAAGCTTTTCCATAGTACCATCGGGTCCGTACAAAAAATCAGGCTGGATTTTGCCTAGCCAACGGCTGTTGAGGAGTTCCTCGTTCATGGAAGCTCTGGAGAAGCGTTCAGTACCACTTTGGGATTCGTAATGCCAAACAACACTCTTCGGTTGATAAATGAGCCTTCCCCCTGCTGCGCTCACCTTAAAGCAAAAATCAACATCCTCATAACCATTCCAGAACCCTTCATCTAAACCACCTACACGTTCATACATCTCTCTCCGTATCAATATACATGCAGCGGTAAGAACCCGATATTCCATTGCCACACTCGCAGAAGGAGTGTCTCCGGGTTTTTTGTAATCAACATGGTAAGCGCCTATCTTGTTTTCTGATGTATGATGATAGACAAATACTCCGACATGCTGAATTGATCCATCTGGATAAAGAAGCTTTGGACCTACAGCAGTAATTGTTGAGTCATCGTCAAGTAAAGCAATAAGGGGTTCTAGCCACCCTTGGGTGACCTTTGTATCATTGTTGAGCAGAAGTATATACTCTCCTCTACTTTCACGAAAACCCTGGTTATTGGCTTTAGCAAATCCAGTATTATTCGAATTAAAAATAGTTTTTACATCCGGGTATTGACTGATAATTGCATTGAGATACTCGCGGGTGCCATCTGAAGAATAATTATCAACGAAGATAATTTCATACAAGCCTTTCTGAGTAAAAGCAACAATTGATTCGAAGCATTGTTTAGTAAGTTCAAGACGATTATAAAGTGGAATAATGATTGAGACCTTGACGGATTTCATTGCATCAGAATTTTGATTGTCCGTGAGAAGATTTAGATATTTATGTTTCCATAGTTGTGCTTCATCTTTACATGAGAACACTTGTTTGATATTCTGCTCCAATTGCCGGAGAAGGGATTTATCTCTGGCGAGTCGGTTAATGATTGCTGCGAGTTCTTCAGGTTTGTCAGGATTAAAAAGGAAACCATTTACACCATCTTGCACTAATTCCACCATTCCACCCCGTGCTGCTGCGATCACAATAGTATTGTTTTGAAATGCTTCCCGGATAGTGATTGATGAGCTTTCCAAAAAAGATGGTACAACAAGGACATCAATTTCAGAAAATATTGCTGGGAGATTTTCCCGGATATATGGACCGTTATAAGAAATATTTTTCAAATCTTCAATTGAGTCAAGAAGTTGGTTAAGCGAATCGAACAATCCGTTTCCCCAGATTGCGTATTGGCAGCCATCTTCAGTATGCTGAGCAGCATAAACAATTGTTTCCAGATTTTTAATAGCATGAATTGAGCCTATGTAGCCGATGCGTAAATACTGAGATTTTATCTTTGGCATTGCTTGTGAATCAGGTAGACCGAGATCATTAACTTCAAACCGGGTATTGACTAAACCGAATTTTGTATAAATATCTTTTACAAAATGTGATGGTGCTGACAGAAGATGCACAAGCCTGAATATTCCTCGTGTAATCTCAAGTTGTACACTAATACTTTTTGCCAGGCTATCAGGTTCAGCGTGTGGGAGCATTGGTTGGAGACAGAGTGCACATTTTCGTGGAGTTTCAGGACCGGTACACACTGATTTTGTATCTGGTATGAAGAGATGAACCCTTCTGCAAAAGTACCAATAATCGTGGAGGGTTACAGCAACTTTACAGCCAGCATCCAGAGCCTCCCTAATGAGCGTGACGGGGAACCCAATGATGTGCTGAAAATGTATA
>JAEXTR010000129.1 GCA_023406915.1 Bacteroidota bacterium | reverse complement strand
TCATTATAGAGTATCACCCTGGCGGGGAGTCCGATTTCATTGTCTGTGGCAGTAATTGCTTCTGGTTCGGGTGCGCTCAGCTGAGATAGTAAACTGGACTGATCAGCCATCATAAAATCTTTAACCTTTAATGAACTCTCTTCGAGCTAATTTTCGTTACACTATTAAATAATTGCTTTTAAGCGGTTCACTCTTTATTTTCTGTATCTGAAAGAAAAAACATCGGAGGTCAAATGAAAATTGCCGTCTGCTTAAGTAATGTTCCTGATACGGCAACAAAGATAAAGATTTCTGCTGACGAAAAAAACATCGAAACAGCAGGAGTCTCTTTTATAATTAATCCCTATGACGAGTTCGCGATTGAAGAAGCGTTGCAGACTGCCGAAAAAAACGGCGGCACGGTTACCTACTTTACCGTTGGTACTGACGCTTCAAAAGAGATGTTACGGAAAGCATTGGCCATGGGCGGTGAAGATGCGGTACTCATTAAAACTGACGCTGCATCCGACAGTTTTACTACTGCCTCCCTGCTTGCTGACGCAATAAAACCAGGTGCTTTCGATTTGGTGTTTTGCGGTAAGCAGTCCGTTGATTATGACTCTGGTGCTGTAGGAATTCTCCTTGGAGAAATGCTGGGATTCAATACTGTTTCTGTCTGCGTTGACTTCTCTCTGGATGGCAATAAAGTAACTGCTGTAAGAGAGATCGAGGGCGGTAAGGAAACCGTTGAAACATCCCTTCCATGCCTTATCACTGCACAAAAAGGGCTTAATACTCCCCGGTATGCAAATGTAAAAGGTATCATGGCTGCAAAAAAGAAGCCTCTGAATGAAAACTCAGGAGCCCAGGTGAACGTAAAGACACAGACTATTAAACTGATACCTCCGGCTGCAAAAAGTGCTGGTAGAATCCTGGGAACAGATGTATCCGTAATTCCTGAATTAGTACGTTTATTAAGAGAAGAAGCAAAGGTAATCTGAGGAGAATATGGCAAATAAAATTTTTGTAGTAATCGAACAAAGAGACGGTATTGTTAAAAAAGTCTCCTTTGAAGTAGCAACACTTGCATCAAAGCTCGCAGCCGGTAATAATAAAGAAGTTATAGCAATCGCTGTGGGAGGAACAATCGATTCCCTGTCAGAACTTGGTCACTATGGAGTGGCAAAAGTAGTCTTCTTCAAACACCCGGAACTGCAGCTCTACTCCCCGTCTGCGTATGCAAAGGTCATAGCTGAGTACGTAAAACAAGATGATGGTGCTATTATACTCCTTGGTAATTCCGCCCTGGGTCGTGATCTTGCTCCTCGCCTGGCTGCCCGGATTCCCTCTGCACTCGTTACCGATGCTGTTGAGGTCTCGCTTTCCGGTGCTACTGTCACAGCTACCAGGCCAGTGTATGCTGGTAAAGCAATGCAACAGGTTCAGGCAAACGGCTCATCCGTGATAACCGTACGTCCGAATGTCGTAAAACCCGAAAAATCAGCATCTGCTGATGCTGTGGTGGACGAAGTTACTGGCTTTACCCCCGATCTGGCTGTTAGGGTAACAGGAATTACAAAGGCTGAAGGAAAGCTCGATGTTGCTGAAGCTGACATCATCGTTTCTGGAGGCAGAGGTCTGAAAGCCCCTGAACATTTTCACCTCGTCGAAGAGTTGGCTGATGCACTTGGTGCCGCAGTTGGAGCCTCCCGCGCAGTTGTTGATGCAGGCTGGCGCTCTCATGGTGAACAGGTCGGACAAACCGGTAAAACTGTGTCACCATCCCTATATGTTGCCTGTGGAATTTCAGGCGCAATTCAACATCTGGCTGGCATGTCTTCATCGAAATACATTGTCGCTATCAACAAGGATAAGGATGCCCCTATCTTTCAGATTGCTGATTATGGTATTGCTGGTGACGTTTTTGAAATACTACCTAAACTGACTGAAGAAATAAAGAAACTGAAATCATAATGGACAAAGTTGAATGTGAGGTATACGGACTGACCCCTACTCAGGTTCCGGGCAGTAACTTCGCCCTTATCCTGAAGGAGGTGTATGGCAACCGAAAGATGGCGATTATCATCGGTCCATATGAAGCTCAGGCTATCAGCCTGGCTTTGGAAGGTTCACAGCCTCCCAGGCCAATGGCTCATGATCTCATGAAAAGTCTGATTGAAAACCTTAGTGCTGGCGTACTTGAGGTTGTTATCACAGAACTGAAGAACAGTACCTACTATGCACGTATCGTTTTGGAGTTATCCGCCGTAACGAATGATGTGGATGCCCGCCCAAGTGATGCTATTGCACTGGCACTGAGAACGAATAGCCCCATATATGTTGATGAAAAGGTCATTGCAGAGGCTGCCATCCTCTCCCCCGATCAGCCCGGTAAGATTGAGGAGGAAGATGCAGAAGAATTGTATGATCCGGATGAAACACCAAAACCACAGGAAAGCAAGATTACTGCTTTGCAGGCAAAATTACGTGAGGCTCTCGATGTTGAGGATTATGAGCGGGCAGCTAAAATCCGTGATGAAATCAATAAATTAGGTCAGAGTTCCTGAAAAAGCGATGAGGCAGATGCTTTTATAACATCTGCCTCATGTTTACTCACGATTCATCCATCTCGAAAACTTTTCTTCCCAGTCTGCATACTTCACACTTCTGCTCGGTACACATCTCCCTGAACAACTGTAAAATTCCCTGATTGATCAGCGCATTCCCTGCATATTCCTTTATGCCGAGAGATTCAGCCATTTCAATCACTATTTTGTTCCCGGGATCACACTCCAGTTCTGCATACACACGAAGCATCTTTCTGCAAAGCCCCGATTGGTTAAAGACACTGAAGTAAGTGTACAGATACGGAAAAAGCACATTAACAATTATCTCTTCCGCCCTGCTGCTCCCCACAAAAAACTTGATAGTTGCTTTTGTATCTGTATCAAATGTGAAATGACTCTTCCAATATCCATGCGCCTTCACAATCATCGATATTTTAAGTGAATTGATCAGCGTAGGATGATGCTGCAACTCCTTCACCTTCTGAATGAGTCGTCCGATCAACTGGTCATTCGCCATTGCGTTAACCAGTCGGGCAGCACCCGCAATTCTGATTGCAGGGAAATTCTGGGGACGCAGCTTCTGAAAATTCCAGTCTTCACGGTTAAAAAACTTGCCGTCGTACATCTCCTTGACTTCCAGCCACAATTCCGTCATCTTCCGCATGTAGTCAGAGCTTTCTTCCAATTTTGGAATGCTGTCTTTTGCGATGAGTCCGGATACGTTGAAGTAAATTGCTTCAAGCAGATTGATATAATCACTCCGCTCAGAAAATTGTTTCACAAACTTATACGGCACTGCCTGTGCAAGTCTGTACATCACAAGTTTATTGTGCGTATAGCCTAAGGCTTCAAAAACCAGTTCATAGAAAAGCTGTTCCCAAACCTCCTTCATGGTTGCCTGATTTTTGGTTACAGGCTTCTCCAGCTCTTCTTTGGGTGCATGATAACTGATCATTGGTTCCTGAACCTGATTCTCAACTATGTAGCACAGTTCCTTGAATCGGAGTAAAATCCTGTCAGATTTTCGGATAAATCGCTGCGTACCGAGTTCCCGCATGTAGCTCAGCACTTCTTCACTGCTTTGATGTCCAATGAGCTCACCACAGATCATATCACCAAATCTGCTTCGGGGGCTGTTTTGTAGTACCTCTCGGATGGCATCTCTGAATGAATGACTCAGAAGTTGGTTGATACTTACTTCATGGACTTTCCTTCCATCCTGAGTAAAAACGCTTCTGTTCCCCCGGGTTTCCTCCAGAGTAACATGCAGGATGACCCTGTTATACCGCTTACTAAGATGATGACCATGATGCCTCCAGTCTGAGGAGTAACGATCAATTTCTACATCTCCGGTAAAAAGAAAATTTCCAATCTTGATGCGAGCGTTCAAAAAATCGGGTCCGCCAATATCTTTATTATGAACGCCGCAATCCTGAATTTCAATTATTTCATCATTCTCTAGCTTAACCGGGTGATGAAAATTACCAGGTTTCCAGATTTCCTGAAGAAACTTTTCCGGAATATGAGTGATTGCAGTCATATTCTATCCATATGTGATGAGGTGAGTTGTGTGAGTAACATTTCTTGATCCGGATCATTGTGAATTAAATACCAGATGCAATATTAGAGACCGGTAATGAATATACTTACCCCCATTTCAGAAAACAAGTTCCATCCTTCCGGTCATAATAACAACACGTTTTATCACTTCTAAAGTAAATAATTTTTTTATTTCTAGCGCAAAGAATTTATGGTGTGGAGCAAGAATCTACTGGTGGGTATTCTGGATTCACCTGAAATTTCGGTGGCAATTTCCCCATTATCTCTAACCGATAAAACACATTTCAGTTTGGGGTTTATGAAATATTATTAAAGTAATATCCAAAGACTGTGTCTTTAGCTTTGAATTACATCAGGCGTCCCCCGAAGGGGTACCATATTTATAGAACACCCGGATAAGAGAAATAATCCGACCCCGAAGGTGGTCGCATATCTATGTTTGACATTATCGTCAAATTGATTTTGCTACTAATTTTTTATATGTGCCCTGTTCCGTTTCAAAAGGTGAATCCAGACGGAATTGTGCAGGAACATCGTCAGAAGAATCAAAAATAGCAGCGATTAGACTCTTCCTGTTATTTCATCCTGAAGCATCTGCATTGCGTCAGCTGCTGCATTCGCAAACTTCTCGGTTTTATCAGCGTAAATGATACCCCGGCTTGAATTGATCAGATAGAGGGGGTGTTGTAATCGACTGAAGAGCGCGGCTACCTCTTTGGCACTTCCTCCTTGTGCGCCAACGCCTGGCAACAAGACTGGCATACCAGCTGAAGCAGTAACTGCTTCCTCAAGCTCCTGCTGCTGCGTGGCTCCAATCACGAAACCAATGTTTTGGTTCTTATCTGCTGCCTTAAGCGTATGGATAACTTTTCGGTATAACGGTGTCCCGTCTGCCAGGAGAAGTTTCTCAAAATCAGCTGCACCAGGGTTTGAGGTTAGTGCTAGCACAAAATGGAGCCTGTCAGTGTGATCAAAAAATGGCTGTAATGATTCTACCCCCATGTATGGACTCAGGGTTGAGGCATCTACTCCCGCTTCTTCGAACAATGCTTTTGCATAGTAGGCACTCGAATTGCCTATATCCCCCCGCTTAGCATCTCCGACTATCAGTACATCGGGGTAACGCTCCTGTATATATGCAACACTCCGCTTGAGTACCCCTGATCCATATTCCCCCTCTTTTTCATAGAACGCAAAATTCAGTTTGTAGGCAGCAGCTAATCCGCCTGTTGCATCAATAATCGCACGGTTAAACGCATACAATGGATCATCTGTTGCCAGCAAGTGCTGTGGGATCAGTTTTCTGTCAGTATCTAGACCGACACAAATGTGATTTCCTCTCGTTGTCTGCTTGCGCAGCTTCTCTGTAGCAATCATACGAAACCTGTTTTCTGTTAATGAACCCGCAGCTTTGCGATGTTAAAGATAATACCGAGCATGGTGAGATTCACAATAAGCGAACTTCCGCCAAAACTTACAAAAGGAAGTGGAATACCAATCACCGGAACCACACCGATCGCCATACCGAGATTGATGATGAAGTGCGCAAAATAAATTAACCAGAATCCAACCACTAACAAACTCATGAACGAATCACGTAAACTTGAAGCAATGCGAATGATCCTGTATGAAATGAAAGTGTACAGGAACACCACAATGATACTGCCAACAAAGCCAAACTCCTCCGCGATCCCGCAGAATACAAAGTCAGTCCACTGCTCAGGAATAAATTGAAGCTGCGTCTGATTTCCCTGTAAAAATCCTTTTCCAAAGAATCCGCCGGACCCAACAGCGATTTGCGCCTGAATAGCGTTATACCCTGATCCCAACGGGTCTGCCATCGGATCAATAAAGGATTGAATCCTGAGCTGCTGGTGCGGGCTCAGGGCATCATAGGCAAAATCAACCATATATGCAGCGGCGACATTGATCGTAATGATCGATACCGCTGTAAAAATGTCACCCCGGTACGACTCCCTGAAAAAATAGAGCAAAGCTATGATCGCAAGAATCAGCGGTACCTGTAATACATCACTAAGCAGGGAAACCACCGCAACAATACCTGGTGAAAGCGTCAGGAACAGCAAAAACAGTGGAAGCCCCCTCCAGAATAGCATCCCGATGATGATAAAACCAAATACGAGCGAACTCCCCATATCTGGCTCAAGCATAATAAGAATCACGGGTACGAAACCTATCCCCAGGGCTACAATGATATCCTTGAATGATGTCATTGAGATATGCGTCCTCGAAAGATACCTTGCCAGCGCAATCACTGTTGCAAATTTTGCAAATTCCGCTGGTTGAAACCGCAACGGTCCAAACACCAGCCAGCTCTTCTGTCCACCAGCAGTTTTACCAATAGCCAGTACCAGGAGCAGCAGCACAAATGCAAAAATATATACAGGCAACACTGCCTTTTCGATATAGATAAAGGGTATCTTGAACGCTACCAAAAAAGCAACGAGCGCTATACCGAAGGAAACAATCTGACGGATGTAATTTGTACTCTGCTCAGGTATACTTGAGGATGCACTGTAAATCGCTGCAACCCCTATCCCAACCAGCGAAAAAACAGCCAGGAGCAACTGCAGATCAAACTTTCCTTCTGTCCGGGAATCAATCTTCATGCAATTCCTCCTCATTTCCTTCTGCCGCATTCTCCCGTGGTATGATCACATCTTTTACACTCTCTTCACCCAGCAGATAGGCTTTAATAACTTTTTGTGCAATTGGTGCTGCGTACGTTGCACCAAAACCAGAGTTTTCTACAATAACGCTTATCGCTATCTTCGGCTTGTCGAAGGGCGCAAAGGCAATAAAAAACGCGTGATCCCTCCCATGCGGATTCTGGGAAGTACCGGTCTTACCGGCAATCTCAATCTCGGGCAGACGTATTCTGCGTGCAGTTCCATTTCCCTGCACTACCAGAAACATCCCCTTCTTCACCACATTAAGTGCGTCCTGATTCACTTTGGTATCTATCGGCTCAAAGTTGATCGGATGATACTTTTTATTCTCATCCAGGTATCCCTTTACGAGGTGTGGCGGAAAACCCTTACCCCCATTTGCAACCAAAGCCGTAAAATGAGCTAACTGTAATGGCGTAACACTGATTTCTCCCTGCCCGATTCCAAGACTCACCAGGATACCCTTTGGCCAGTTTTTACCGTATCGCTTCTCATAATATGCTTCAGTCGGAATTAACCCTGGTAATTCCTCAGCAATATCAAGCCCGGTTCTGTGTCCAAGTCCGTATCGCAAGGCATAGTCAGCCAAACGGTCAAGCCCGATTTTAAAAATCAACTGATAGAAAAATACGTTACAGCTATGCTCAATTGCATGGATTGCATTCACAGCCCCATGTGCACCATGGCATTTAAAGGTACGTCCGAATGTATAGCTGCCACCGCAGTAAATAGTCGTATTCTCCTTGATTATCCCAAGGTCAAGCGCAGCAAGGGCACATAAAATTTTGAACGTAGATCCGGGTGGATATGCAGATTTCGTGGCACGGTTAAACATGGGTGCCGCTTTATCCTGCGTGATATCCTGAAAATACTCCCGTGATGTGGAATAGCTGAACTGGTTCAAATCAAAATCCGGTGAACTAGCCATAGCAAGCACTTCCCCGGTGGAAGGCTCAATCGCAACCACTGCTCCCCTAAATCCTTTGAGCTCAGTTTCGGCAAT
>JAEXTR010000084.1 GCA_023406915.1 Bacteroidota bacterium | reverse complement strand
GAGCCAACTGCAAAATGCCTTACCGAACGCAAGTGAAACTGCAACAATTGCCAGAAAGATAAAGAAGCCTGCTGGGTGGGCATTGTGAATATCCCCGGTTAGCAGGAAATAGTATGCATTCATCATGCTGCTGATTGGAAGAAATCCGTCTACTCCGGGGGGACGGGCTACAAAAGCGGTTGCACCATTTGTTTCAAAGTAACGGATGAAGAGGAAAAACTCAACCCCGATCCATAAACACAGGAGTACAAAAAGAATCTGTACGGTAAACCGGATTGGCTGAACGGCTTTTTCGGTATTTTTTACGACGGTAAGTTTGCGTGCCATGATATTAAATCAGAATTAAAACTCTGTATTTAAACTACAAACAAATCCATTATGAGTCAAGAGAAAAAAGTGTTGAAATTTCTGTAGAGTATTTATACAGCCTGTAATTATTTGCTGAACTGGTACTCTATTTTTCCACCTTAGAGATTTGGATTTGTTGTGTTTTTCAGCTACATTTTATTCAGATTTTATAATCTGTTTTCAAACAAGGACAATTATGATTCGGAAAATTATAAAAATAGATGAAGAAAAGTGCAATGGATGCGGTGATTGCGTTCCTGGTTGCGCCGAAGGTGCATTACAGGTCATTGATGGGAAAGTGCGTCTGATCAGCGATCTTTTTTGTGATGGATTAGGTGCATGTATCGGCACTTGTGACCGTGGTGCACTGACCATTGAAGAACGGGAAGCTGAACCGTATGATGAGCGGAAGGTTATGGACTACATTATTGCCGGTGGAGAAAATGTGATCCGCGCCCACATCATTCACCTGCGGGAGCATAATGAATTTGAGTACCTTGAGACCGCACTTGAAGTACTGAAAGAAAGGAATATCCCGATTCCGTCTACCAATTTTGCCCCAAAACAGCAACATCATGGCGGTGGATGTCCTGGTTCAAAAGCGATGTCATTTGAAACAACCGGACAAGATACCCCTGATGTTAAAAGACCAAGCCACCTCACCCAGTGGCCGGTGCAACTGCATCTGATCTCACCTCAGGCTGCGTACTATCGTAATTCTGATTTGCTGCTTGCTGCTGACTGTGTGGGTTTTGCATACCCGGACTTTCACAAGGATTTCCTGAAAGATAAGTCTATAGCCATCGCCTGCCCGAAACTCGATTCGGATATGGACTCATATATTGAAAAACTGACGCAGCTGATTGATGAGGCTTCAGTGAATTCAATAACGGTAGCTATAATGCAGGTACCCTGCTGTGGGGGATTGCTGAGGATGGCACAAATGGCGCTGCACAATGCATCACGAAATGTACCATTAAAGGTTATTGTAGTCAGTATTCAGGGAGAGATCCTGCAGGAACAGTACCTGAACTGATACACTCCTCTGTTATTATGATAGCGTCATACCTTCCGGGGTGTGACGCTATATTTTTGTAAGCTTTGAGATCGTTTTTTCTTTCAGCTCTTCCAACGATTCGGTACTCAGCATTTTATATGCCTCTTCCCTCAGTTTCCCCCATTTCTCATGCATGGGGCATGGTTCAAGTGAGGAACACCCGGGAAACCCGAGAACGCAGGAGTTGAAAATATCAAGCCCGTCAATCGCCTTTACAATTTCAATCAGTTTAATATCTGCCGGTGATTTTGCCAGTTGAAAACCACCCTTCTTCCCTTTTTTTGATGCAACAATATCACTGTCAGTCAGAGCCTGAAGCACTTTCGAAACAAATTCCTTTGGCACCTTGAGGCTTTTTGATATTTGAGATGCATTAAATAGTTGGTCATTTGGCTGAGTACTGAGGAACAGTACTGCCTGGAGACCCAATTCACATTTTTTTGAGAAAATAACGGTCATGGTTTTCTATAATTCCAAAATTTGATGACTAAAAATAGAAACATTTAGTCCGATTTTCAAGATTTATTCACCTAAATCTGCTCAGTAGTGCGGATTGTACCGTGACAATGTTACTTCACTAATTGATCCTTGACTGAAGTACTACCGATAAGACCACCGTGACGATTGGCTGCTGTGGCAGTCACGATATACATCCCGCTGGCAAGGTTCAGTCGCATTGCTTCCAGCTGATATGAGAATTCTGTGATTCCTTTCGCCTCATATACTTCTTTGGTTATCTCCTGCCCCAGGATATTGTGAACAGTGATTGTAACCCTGGAATCATGACTGACCTTAAAACGAATGGTCGTCTGATTGTTGAATGGATTAGGGTGAGCATTTATCTCCAGTCGTGAAGTGTCAATCTCCTGCGCAGGTGCATCCTTTACGCTCACCAGAGTTGTATCCCCAAGATAGATTTCCATTCCTGCATTTACTACAGCCCCTGCTATTGTATAGAACCTGAATGCTCCGATATCAGCAGCCCCATCACCATTAACATCACCTACTGGTACAATGGCACTTCTGTCACCTCCCCAGAATCGCATCACCGGGAGTAAATTATTCATCTGCCCCCCAAGATAAAGGTGGCTGTAGTCATCCATTGCTGTGCGGGTGATGAAATCAACATATCCATCCTTGTTGATGTCTCCGCATAAATAGGCTCTGGCTGCATCTGTGTTCGCTGTATTAATTCCAACCTGACCTGCCAGTGTGATTGGGAAGTTTCCATAAGATATACAGTCCGAATACCAGTATGGGAATACTGTTCCGATGTTTAAGTGAATCAAGTCTGACTTTGAATCGTTATTAATATCACCCAGCGCTCTCACATCTGCAAAACCACCAGTAACCCCATAATCAGAAGGTCTTATTACCTGATCTTCGATAAACTCAAAATCTGGATTCCCAAGAAAAACATGTTGCATTCTAGCTGTATCGACACCAACAATGCTGGAGCGAATAATAACATCAGTCATCCCATCTCCGTTATAATCACCATATTGCGGAGAGTAAAATATCCTTGAATTGGTTGTATCACCAGTAAACAGAATCGTTGGTAAAGAATCGATGTAGGGTGGATGCGGGTAGATATTATGCATCATGATTGTACCATTGCGGTTGTTCGTGTTGTACACATTCTGACACCAAGAGAATAACTCAAGATTCTCATCTCCATTAAAATCAGTTATCGCTGGAAATGAGGCAAAATTTTCAACCATTGCCCCGTTAGGAACATAGACAATTCTATCTGGAAAACTATCCAGAATTCCTGGGCCACCTAAATAAAGTGAGATTCTTTCCTTGCCTCCAGTTCGTTGCCAGAATACCAAAATATCATCATGTTGATCATTGTTAATATCTCTTACTATGATCTGATATACCTTTCCGTTTAACTTCCATTGAAAATACGGAATTGTATCCATCGGAGAACCACCTGCAAATACTTGTATCATGTAGTCCGAGGTTGGTATGATAAAATCATTTATGCCATCGCCGTTTTGATCTCCAACTGGCTGAACAATTCTTTCCACATACTCATAAACATTACTACCCGGCCCAGGGATTATCTGCTTCTTCCAGTATAATACCAACCCTTCCGACTGGGCATACGCCACCCCGGACTGCATGGTTATCATAAGAAGAAAGATAAGAAAACCGAGATACCGAAATGGAAAACTGCATAGTGATGCAGAAGAAAGAGACCGGCGATGTGATGATGTGATGCGCATAATGCCTCAACTTGAAAATAATTGCACTGCCCGGAAATCGCTGAAGAATATTCTGTTTTAAGTTACCGTTTCCGGGTTATAAAGTCAAGATTTATTTTTTAGCCTTCGGATCTCATATTGCAAGGTGCATATCTTGAGAACAGTGATGCACCGAACGGTTACAGCAAAAACCATAAAGTTGTGAAACCCTCCGGCTTTGCGTATTTTTAAAATTCATTTATTTTTTAAGTCCAAAACGAGTTATGAAACAAAGTAAAGCTTTTATCCCAACACTGAAAGAAGTGCCGAACGACGCAACCGTACCCAGCCACATCCTGATGCTGAGAAGCGGTATGGTAAGAATGTTATCAGCAGGTATCTACTCATTCCTTCCCCTTGGTTACCGGGTGCTGAAAAAGGTTGTCAGAATCATCCAGGAGGAAATGGATGCTATCGGCGGTCAGGAATTCCACCTGCCGGCACTGAACCCAAAAGAAATTTGGGAAGAGACCGGAAGGGTTGAAGCATTTGGCGATACCATGTTTCATGTAAAGAACCGTGACTATGTGCTGGCACCTACCCACGAAGAGATTATGACCTATCACGCACGAAAGATCGTGAAATCATATAAAGAGATGCCTCAGATTTGGTACCAGATTCAGACCAAGTTCCGGAATGAATCACGCCCAAGAAGTGGTGTAATCCGCGGACGGCAGTTCCTGATGAAGGATGCCTATTCGTTTGATGCTTCATGGGAAGGACTTGATGCGTCCTATGCGCTGCATGATCAGGCATACCGGAAGATTTTTGGACGCGTTGGGCTGAAGTTCTTTGTAGTCGGCGCATCGAGCGGCGCCATGGGCGGAACGGGATCCGAAGAGTTTATGGTGCAGTCTGATGCCGGTGAGGATACAGTTGCACATTGCGAGCAGTGCGGCTATGCAGCAAATGTTGAAGTTGCCACAACGGTGTGTAACTCAGCAGCCCATCATGCTGACATAAAAGAAGTGTATGAAATCTCGACCCCGAATGTGAAATCAATTGATGAACTGTGTCAGTTCCTTTCCATTGAACCGATTGCCTGTGCGAAGTCAAGGGTCTACATCGTGGATGAGAAACCTGTACTCATACTGATGTCTGGCAATGATGAGGTGAATGAAGTAAAACTTGAAAAAGCTGTTGGCGGTGCTGTACGTCCTGCCCATCCGGAAGAACTGAAAGAGCTCACCGGAGCTGATGCCGGATCAATCGGACCGATTGGCTTCAAAGGCAGAATCATTGCAGATGCCCGGTTAAAGAATGGCAACAATCTTTTCAGCGGTGCCAACAAGAATGATTACCATATCGGGGGCATTGATCTGGAACGGGATGTTCCCCAGGCTGAGTATGCCGATCTGCGGTTTGCCCTTTCTGGTGAAGGCTGCCCGAAATGTGGCGCAGCAGTCGGTGTGTTCACAGCGATTGAGCTTGGACATATCTTCAAACTTGGAACAAAGTATTCTGCTTCGATGGGTGCAGGTTTCCTGGATGAAGATGGGAAAGAGCATCCGATTATCATGGGCAGTTATGGAATTGGTGTTGAGCGGGTAATTGCGTGCTACATCGAGCAGCACCGTGATGATTTTGGCATTGTATGGAACAAGACACTTGCGCCATTCCAGATTCACCTGCTTGGATTGAACATGAAGAAGGAACAGGTTGCGGCAGCCAGTGAAGAACTGTATAGCCGCCTTACAAAGGCTGGATATGAAGTACTGTTTGATGATCGTCAGGATCAGCAGGCAGGTTTCAAACTCAAGGATGCCGATCTGCTTGGTATGCCTGTACAGATCATTATTGGTGAAAAGAAGATAGCCCAGGGTCTGGCAGAAGTGAAAGTGCGTGAAACCGGAGAACGGTTTGATATTCCACTTGCAGATCTGATGGAGAAAATTGGGAGTCTGCTGGCAGACTAACTGTTTGCCTGCAGTAAAGAGTTGATAAGCCGTTCCTGATTTCCGGGGACGGCTTTTTTATTTCCGGGAGGAGGATACCCGCTGAATGATAAAGTCAGGTTCATCACTCGGCGGAAATTTAAGTGATGAGATCAGCATCTTTTCCAACTTTTGCAGAAGATAGTGGAGAGAAGAAGTGACTGCTTTCATATCCTGTTCGGCTGCGCCTTCGTTTTCCCTGAGGAGTTCACGCACAATGATATGATCGGGATCAGAAATTTCACTCTCGAGACCAAGAGAACCAATGCTGACCATAAGCTTTTTAATGCCGATCACCTTATCTGCGGGACGGGGGATCGTTGGAACGGAAGCATTCTTCACTGAAACCGATAACTGTACAGTATAGGGGTCTACGCGGGAAATCAGACGATAGACTCTGCGGGCCTGCTTCATCATCAGGGAGTAATCGATTTCGGTTTCAAATTCAACCCCATTAACGGCAAAAGTAAGCGTGAATCGCTCGGATGTGTGGTATTGTAAGCCCTTCAGGTCCCAGCCAATTTCATTTATATAAGAAGCAAATGGTGAAAACTGGACTTCATCTTTTTCCCCTTTTTCCTTCCTTGCGGCAGGGCGCAAGCGCTCATCGGTCTGAACAGCCTTATACTTTTTGCTCAGATCAATGTTGGTGCTTACTTTGTTTATATTGCCCAGCAACGGTACCTCATTATGGCAGATTGATCATCTTCTGATCATCACTGTAATCAATCAGCGTTGGTTTATCAATATTCTGCAAAGCCTCAACAAACGTTTTAATACGGTCTATTGATTCCTTGATAATCATAAAATCCTCTAAGAACTTATTCTCAGGTTTTTTTGAAAGTTCATCTTCCAGTCCGTGCAGCGTCATAATAAGACTGCTAAGCGGGTTATTGATCTTATGACCTATAGTGCAGGCGATCTCAACGATTGCCTTATCGTGTGCTACCGACCTGAGTTCCTGCTGCAGATTATAGATACGGATGCCTGATCTGATCCGTGCCAGCAACTCCTGATTCTCGACTGGTTTCACCAGGAAGTCATCAGCCCCTACATCAAGCCCTGTTACACGGTCACGCAGGGATGATCTGGCGGTAAGCAGGATAAAGTAGATTGACTTATACCGCTCTTCATGTTTGATAACATTACATAATTCAAGTCCATCCATCCGGGGCATCATCCAGTCAGCGATCACTACCTTTGGCTGAAACTCATCGAGCAGTGCAAGTGCCTCGACACCATTGACGGCTGTCTTCACCTCGTATTTATTCTTTGTCAGGGAGCGTTCCAGGATGAACCTGAAATCTTCATCATCTTCTACGACTAATATTCTGTCGAGTGCCTCAAGCATTATTTACCCTCGTTGCTTTTTGTGCTATCACTCTTCGTTCCGGAAAGTGTTGTTTGTTCTTCGGAATACTTTACCAATATAGAAATTCTTCTGTTTTTAAAATCAAAAGGATCATCAGGTATTCTCAGACGATTATCGGCAAACCCCCTCACCTCAGTGATCTGGTGTTCATCCATACCGCTAGTTAGAATTGCCCTGCGTGCAGCATTGGCACGGTCAGCACTCAACTCATAGTTCGAATACCCCATCCTTGAGTTTGAATAGGGACGTGAATCAGTGTGGCCTTCAACGATAATTTTGTTGTTCAGGCTTTTCAGGTTATTGCCAATCGCTAGCAAAAGTTTTTGGGCGTTTTGATTCAGCGTAGAAGTGCCGATCTCAAAGAACACATCCTTTGCAGACTCCATCAATTCAATACGCATCCCCTCCTGGATAAACTCAATTACCACATTATCCATAATCTCAGCAAACTCAGGGGTACTGCTGAGCTGTGACTGAAGAGAATTCCCCATCTCCTCCATTCTTCTTTTTTCTGCCTCTTTCAGGGAAACGTCATCAATAATACTTTTTGGTTCACCACCTGAATCATTACCCTCAATGACATTAGGCGCACCACCCGACATAAAGCCGGCAGGGTCTTTAAAGTAATTGGCGATATTCTCCTTCATCGCCTCACCCTGCGCCAGAATCCAGAGCACGATAAAAAGCGCCATCATTGCCGTTACGAAATCGGCATAGGCAACTTTCCATGCACCGCCGTGATGACCATGGTCGTGCTTTTTCTTTTTCTTGACAATAATGGGATGTCCGCCCTTTGCTCCTTCACTCATTATTTACCGCGCAGATACTGTTCCAGTTCAGAAAATGTAGGACGGTAATCAGTGGCAATAGTCCTTCTTGCAATTTCTACAGCGATGATCGGAGGATTACCCTTGGAGTATGCCACGATACAGGCTTTGATGGTTTCCATGTATCTGATTTCTTCTTCGAACATCAGTTCAATATTGGTGACAAGAGGACCCATAAATCCATAACTGAGGAGCACACCCAGAAAGGTACCAACCAGTGCAGCCGCCACATGTTTTCCCACTGCCTCAGCACCAGCATTAATACTACCCATGGTAACGATGATACCTAGCACGGCAGCCACAATTCCAAGTCCGGGCAAGGCGTCGGACACTTTCGTCATAATCGCTGTTACAGGTTTCTTTTCATGTACGATAGTATCTATCTCGGTTTCCATCAACTCCTCAATCTCATGCGGAGGGATACCGCCTGAAAGCATGACCTTCAGGGTGTCACAGACAAAAGCGAGCACAATTTCATTCTTCAGGAGCTTTTCATTTTTCGACAGGACTTCACTTTGAGCAGGGTTTTCCACATGTTTCTCGAGTGAGAGCAAACCGTTTCTCTGGGCAAGCACAAACAAGTCATAGAAAGACTTGAGGAGATTGAGAGATTCTTCCTTACTGTCCTCTTTTTTTGTCATCGTTTTAGGGATAGCCGCAATCATTTTTTTTAATGTACTCATGGGAGTCGAGATGAGTAAACTGCCAATAACCGCCCCACCGATGGTAACAAATTCAGATGGCTGAAATAAGACCAGTAGATTACCACCAGCCATCAGAAAGCCGACAATAACTCCGACCGTAACAACAACAATTCCTACAATAACTAGCATAAATTAACCGAGTAGATAAAATTCCGAAATTCCTTTTTCAGAAGAGCTGACTATCCTCCAGAGAAAGGGGTTACTCTTTTTTTCCCGCTGGTTTAGCGGGGACGTTCAGCTTATGTCTGCTGAGCGGCGGCACCTGCTGTTTATCTTTACCGAGTTCAACAGCTTCCTGGGCATTCTTTTTAAGATTTTCGTACAACTCTTCACGCAGGATGGTAATATGCATCGGGGCTTCAATACCGATCTTTACCTGGCTTTCGGAAACAGAGATGACACTTATCACCACATCGGGACCAATCCGGATTTTTTCATTCGCCTTTCGTGTAAGCACTAACATAGCAGATCATCCTTCTTCTTGGATAAATAATTTATAATCAATAGGAAAGATATCGCTATCCAGTATCTTTTGGAAGCCTTTCTTTTCCTGCATGTTCACATAGAGTGGGGCTTTCAGGTTCACAGTAATGTCTGAGGGTTCCTTTGCAAGTCTGACG